>NZ_JBFTQY010000012.1:0-110939 GCF_056399245.1 Rhizobium sp. 01N447_2 | reverse complement strand
CCGCATTCAGCGGCGCGGGCAGATCCTGCACGGCATCGAGAAACATGCGCCGGGCCACCGCGACATTCGCATTCGCCGCAAGCTGGACGCCCCAGGGCGCCCATTCACCCTCCTGACGCCAGGGCGTGTCCTTCAACGTCCGTCTCTCCGCAAGCGCCACGCAGCCATCGAGGAARGACTTGTCCTTGTCGAGCGGGGCGGCCGCATCTTCCGGTGGGTTATCCTTCCATTCCTCGACCGTATGCGCGGTAATCGCCATGACGTAGCCACGCGTCTCGTAAGGTAATCTGCCTGACGTAAGGTAAGTAGAAAGGCCGTTTTCACCGGCATTATAGGCGGCGGCGGCAAGGCCGAGATTGCCGAAACGATTGCGCAATTCGTCGAGATACTGCGCCGATTTCCGCAGCGCTTCCAACACCTGGTAGCTGTCTTCAAGACCGCGCAGTTTCGCCGTTCCGGGCATGAATTGCGCAATCCCCTGGGCTCCCTTGAAGCTGACTGCATCGGGGCGAAAGGTGCTTTCTCGCCAGATGAGACGGGCGAAATAATCCGCTGGCAATTGATTGGCGCTGGCGAAATGCTCGATCGCGACGCAAAGGTCGTAGTTGAAACTGTCTTTCCGGATGCAGAGCGTCTCACCCGATCCCGCCGCCGAAGGACCTGAATAGAGACAGGCCGGCGCCCCAGCGCTTCCTTCCGGTTGGGCCATGATCGTGTCCACTTGAGAAAACAGAAGACAGAGCGAAAGCATGGCCTTCGTCGATCTCCTCGCAATGTCGGACTGACGCTTTCGACGTATCATCGGATCTCGGCAGGTTCGAACTTCCATCGCGACGCTGGATTCTAGATACCATCGATGAAGGCGTGACGCCTCCCCCATTTCCATACCTGCACCCGAATTGGTGCCGGGGACGGTCACAGGTTTCTAATTTCGCCATCGATTTTGGAACAAACATATTCGACCTGCCATGGTCGTAGCGTCATCCTGTTTGCCAGGAAATCCCGAGCAAACGAGGATACGCAGATGATTGATCTCCACTACTGGCCGACGCCGAACGGCAAGAAGGTTTCGATCTTCCTGGAGGAAACCGGCACGCCCTATCGGCTGGTGCCGGTCAATATCGGCCGGGGCGACCAGTTCAAACCCGATTATCTCAGACTCAACCCCAATCACCGCATGCCTGCCATCGTCGACCATGAACCTGCCGATGGCGGCGGCCCGTTGAGCGTGTTCGAATCCGGCGCGATCCTCTTCTACCTCGCCGAGAAGACCGGCAAATTCTGGCCGCAGGATCTGCGCGGCAAATACGAGGTGACGCAATGGGTGATCTGGCAGATGGCCAACCAGGGGCCGAAACTCGGCGAGGCCGGTCATTTCCGTCGCCTTGGTGATCGCGAAGGCGATCAGTCCTATGCGGTGCGGCGCTTCACCGACGAAGCCAACCGACTTTACGGCGTTCTCAACATGCGGCTTCGCGACCGGCGCTATCTGGCCGGTGACAAATTCACCATCGGCGACATCGTCAGCTATCCCTGGACCGTCAACTGGCAAGCACAGGGTCAGGACATCGACGAGTTCAAGCATTTCAAGCGATGGTTCGAGGAGGTTGGCGCAAGGCCCGGCGTCCAGCGCGGTCTYGCGGTCGGCGCCGATCTTGGCACCGACAACAGCAAGCTCTCCGAAGAGGAACAGGCGCGCATCCGCAAGATCCTCTACAACCAACGCGCCCTTCCCGTTCCGGATTGAGCACCGGCCCGGCCAAGGAAACTCGCTTCTTCGAGCCTCGCCTTGTTCAGGCTTTTAACGGACCTGCCTTGGCGGTCGCAAAAGCTCTTGCACCTGCATCGCGACCAAGGATAACCATATAGTGACAACCGAGCCGGCAGTCAGCCCGAGGCCGGTTCCGGTTTCGCGGCGTTGCAAATCACCTGCCCGAGGGGCCAGGCGGCTTGGGTGGCAGGCGTTGCGACTTGGGGTGTGACAAGCAATGGCAAGACCTGTAATCGGCATCATCGGGAACGCCCGCATCATCGAAAGCCGCTTCTCGACCCAGCTTGTCGGAGAAAACAATTTGCGGGCCGTGGCCGATGTCGCCGAAGCGTTGCCGCTGATGTTTGCCGGCAATCCTAAACTGGCCGATATCGCGGATCTACTGGCTGTCGTCGACGGCATTCTGCTGACGGGTGCCAGAGCCAATGTCCATCCCAGCCGATTCAACATGGTGCCGGATCCCAAGCATGAGCCTTATGATGAGGATCGTGACGGGCTGGCGCTGCCATTGATCGAAGCCTGTGTTGCGCAAGGCGTTCCTATTTTCGGCATATGTCGCGGTTTTCAGGAAATGAATGTCGCCGCCGGGGGCTCGCTACATCCCGAAATCCGGGAATTGCCCGGACGCATGAATCACCGAATGCCGCGCCTTGAGACCGGCGAGATCCATCCCGACCCCGCCATCGTTTTCGGCGATCGTCACGACGTTCGACTTATAGAGGACGGGATGTTTGCACGCATCCTCGGTCGGGAGACGATCCGGGTGAACTCCCTGCATGGGCAGGGCATCCTCGACCTAGGCGAAAGAGTCGTTGCCGAAGGCATTGCCGAGGACGGGACGATCGAGGCGATACGGTTCAAGGACGCGCCGGGATTTGCGCTCGGTGTGCAATGGCATGCCGAATACGATCCGCAAACCAACCCTGTTAATCGTGCGCTGTTTCAGGCATTCGGCGATGCGGTGAGAGCCCATAAAGCCATCGCTTAGTCTGATCAGTAAAAAGCCGCCGCGAAGTGCTTTCACGGCGGCTTAGGGAATGGCTTGAAAGCAGTAGTCAGGCCGTCGGCTGCTTGGTCTTCCTGAGATAGGGCAGAACCGTATCGAAGGAGCCGAAACGCGTGATTGCGTCTTCGTTGGAAACCGCGGCGGTGATGATGACGTCCTCGCCCTGGTTCCAGTTCGCCGGCGTGGCCACCTGGTGCTTGGCCGTCAGCTGGATGGAATCGATGGCGCGCAGGATCTCATTGAAATTGCGGCCCGTCGTCATCGGATAGGTCAGGATCAGCTTGATCTTCTTATCGGGACCGATGATGAAGACCGAACGCACGGTGGCATTGTCGGCAGGCGTACGGCCTTCCGAGCTCTCGCCGGCGCCGGCCAGCAGCATGTCGTAGAGCTTGGCGACCTTGAGGTCCTTGTCACCGATCAGCGGATATTCGACGTCGAAGCCGGTGGCGGTCTTGATGTCGTTCTTCCACTTGGCATGGCTTTCCACCGGATCGACGGAGATGCCGATGACCTTGGCGCCACGCTTGGAAAATTCCCCGGCCAGGCCGGCCATGGCGCCGAGCTCGGTCGTGCAAACCGGCGTGAAATTCTTCGGATGCGAGAACAGGACGGCCCAGCCGTTGCCGATCCACTCATGGAAGCTGATCGGTCCCTGGGTGGTGTCGGCGGTAAAATCGGGGGCAATATCGTTGATGCGTAAGCTCATGGTCGGCCCTCCAAAGCCTTGTGTTCAATGTTGTTTATCTCAAATCGAAGCCATGGGATCCGTCCGCCGGAAGCGGTAGCAACATTGCGGTCAACAGGACCGCACCGGCCGAAGGTAAAAACTTCCCATTCCAGGATTTTAAGTAAGTTATATACCACGATCCCCGAAGGCATGCTCTTTCGATTTCCGGCCTGCTCCGGCATTATTTTTCCGGCAAGTGYGCGCGATGAAGAGACCGACGGTTTTCCATCGGTCCCCGTTCAAAGCTGCAGCAGAACCGTCCGCCGCTTGCTCAGGCGGCCTGGATCGATTTGATCCTGTCGATGCCGCCGACAACCGGCGCGAAATCGTCCCACACACCCTGGGCGCCCTTCTGCCATTCGTCGAAGGCTTCCGGCTTAAAGAGCTTTCCGCCGTTGGCAAGCGCCGTCTCGACGGACTTGGACTCGTCGTCGACGATCAGCTGGTTGAAATAGGCAGCCCCCTCGCTGGAAGCCTGCTGGAACACCGCCTTCTGCTCGTCATTGAGACCGGCCCAGAAGGTCGAGGCATAATAGATGACGCCGGATGCCCAGATGTGACCGGTCTCAGTCATGTCAGGCACGACCTCATAGAGCTTGAAACCGGCATAGGCCGATTTGGTCAGGTCCATCGCGTCGGCGACACCGGTTGCGAGCGCRTTATAGGTCTCAGTGATCGGAATGCCGATCGGCGTCGTGCCGAATGCGCTCCAGAGCTTCGTGTGCAGCGGGCTCTGAATGACGCGAATGCGCTTGCCCCTGAGCTGCTCTGGCCGCGTCACCGGTTCCTTGGTCAGGAGATGGCGGGCACCGTAATTGATGAAATCGCCGACGACGAAATTCTGCGCCTGCAGTTTCTGCTTGAGATCGGCGCCGACATCGCCGCCAACGGTCCTGCGGACATGGTCGGCATCGCGGAAGAGGAAAGGCAGATCGAGGATCTGCAGTTCCGGCGCCCAACCGGAGAGCGACGAGACCGTTGAAAGGCTGGCCTGGATGGAGCCGAGGCGCACGCCTTCGGCCACTTCCTTCTCGCCGCCGAGCGCACCGTTCCTGACGATATTGAACTTGAACTGGCCGGGAAGCTTCGCTTCGACCAATTCGCCGATCTTCACCCAGATCTTCGTCTCCGGCTTGTCGTCGCCGAGCAGCGAGGCGATCGTGATCGTCGTCGTGCGGGCGGCGGTCGTGCGGACGAAGGCGGGCGCTGCTAGCGCCGTTCCGGCGAGAGCGGCAGTCTTCAGGAAATTGCGTCGGTTGAAATTGTCCATGGGGTTGTCCTGTTTACGAGAAGATGATGGCCCAGGCGCAAAGGATTGCCAGCGAGACCAGGAGGGCGAGCAGATAGGGAACCACCGCCCGGAAGAGCTCTGAGGCGGGAATGCGCGTGACGCCGCTGACGACGAAGATCAGCATACCGAGCGGCGGCGTCAGCCCGTGGATCATCAGGTTGACGACGATGATCACGCCGAACTGAATGGGATCGATGCCGGCGGCGACCGCCGCCGGCAGCAGGATGGGGCCGAAGAGTAGGATCGCGGCGCCGATATCGAGAACGAGGCCGACCACCAGCAGGATGACGTTCGACAGCAGGATGACCGCAAGCGCACTGCCGCCGAGCACCGTCGTCAGATGCGAGATCAACCCGGATACGTCGTCAACCGCCAACAGGAAGGCAAAGGGGCCGGCCGTGCCGATGAGAAGGCCGATCGCTGCTGCCTCCACAGCCGCCTGACGAAAAGCGGCATAAAGTGAAATAATGCCGAGGCGCGCGCCGATGCCGAGTAGCAGTGTGTAGAAAGCGGCAAGCGCTGCCGCTTCCGTGGTGGTGACGATGCCGATGCGGATGCCGACGACGACGATGACGCCGAGCCCGAAGGCTGGGATCGCCTGGACCGCCGATTGCCAGCGCTGTCTCGCATTTGCGCGCGGCAAAGGCACCTGCTCACGCACGGTCAGATGGATAGCGACCGCCAGGCATATGGCCATCAGGCCGCCGGCGAAGAAGCCACCGACGAGCAGCGAGCCGACGGAAAGATTGGTCGCGGTCGCAAGGATGAGAAATGCGATCGACGGCGGGATGACATTATCGAGAACCGATGTCGAGGCGATGATTGCGGCCGCCTGCGCCGGCCGATAGCCGTGTTTGACCAGCTCGGGTTGGAAGGTCGATGCGCCGAAAGCGGCATTTGCGACCGACGAGCCGGAGGCGCCGGAAAAGAGAACGCTGGTGAGCAGTGTCGTCTGCGCCAGTCCGGCCCTGCGATGGCCGACCATGGCGGCTGCAAAGCGCACAAGCTGGTTGGCGACGCCGGAGGCAGTGAGAAGACCGCCGGCGAGCAGGAAGAAGGGAATGGCGAGCAGCAGGAATTTCGAGATGCCAGTGACAGTCGCTGAAACGATCGCCGGCTCCGGCAGGCTGCTGCCGAAGGCGACGACGACATAGGCTGCGGCAAGAAAGGCGTGCGGCAGCGGCGCAGCAAGCACGAGACCGACCGCGGCGATCAGTCCGAGGAAGATGCTCGGCGGCCAGTCGAGATCGAGCGCGACATGCGGGATACCGGCATAGAGCGCAACACCGACGGCAAGCGAGATCACAACCGGCAGGATCTTACCTTCGGCGATACGCTGCAGAAGCAGCATGACGAGGATCAGCGCGCCGCCGGCACCGAGGAAGCCGAAGCGGATCCATTCCGGCACACCGAGCGTCGGTGAGACACCGCCGAGCATCGTCATGATCTCGCTGCCGCCGAAGCTCAGAATCAGCGCCGAAAGCACCGTGAAAACATCGGCGCCGATCCGCGTCACCTTCTGCAGGTTTTCCGGCAGCATCTTGACGAAGACATCGAGGCGCATAGCAAGCGCGCTGTTGAGGCTGAGTGGCGCGCCGAGCGCGATCAGGCCCACATGCAGCCAGATGCCGAGATCCTCGGCACCGATGAAGCCGGCGCTGAAGAAATAGCGCAGGCACACTGTGACCAGCACCATCAAGAGCAGCACGGCGAGAACGAGTGCCGCAGCAATGCCGAGAATCGCTTCGACCACCCTCAGAACGCGTGCCGCCATGCGGTCATCCGGAGCAGTCTGTTCAATCGGATGAAATTCGCCGGTAGCCACTCAACTTACCTTCCGCCCTGAGGATCAGGCGTCCTGACAATCAAAAGATCGCGATCAACAAGTATCGACCGGGTGTCCTTCGAGACTCCCTGCTGAGACCGAACCGCGGCTGCACCTTTTCGCTGAAACAAAAGACTTCCTCAAGCAGCCGCATGCAGGAAAAGACAACAGATCGACGTCAGCCATTGATCGGATTAGAATGTATGCGAGACTATAACTGCGCCTAAAAGCGGYAGTTTGATTATTTTTTGTGCGCATGCATTTATGCACACTTTTAAGGCGGGCGCGCTTGCCAAAATTGCTGCAGTGCGTCATGAGTATAACAATGACGCATCTCGATCTGACAATTCTGGTGATCGACGAAAATGCCATACGCGCCTCCATCATCGAAGAAGGACTGCGCGAGGCAGGGCATGTGCGCGTCACCGTGGTCCACGAGGTCAACGGCATCGCGCGAATCATCGAAACGCTGACGCCCGACGTGATCATCATCGATATCGAGAACCCCAACCGCGACATGATGGAGCATCTGTTCCAGCTGACGCGCACGGTCAGCCGCCCGATCGCCATGTTCGTCGATCGCTCCGACACGGCCTCGATCGAGGCTGCCGTCGATGCCGGCGTCTCGGCCTATATCGTCGACGGATTGAAGAAGGAACGCGTCAAACCGATCCTCGACATGGCCGTCAGCCGCTTCAATGCCTTCAACCGGCTACGGCGGGAGCTTGCCGATGCCCGCTCCGCGCTCGAGGAACGCAAACTCATCGAGCGCGCCAAGGGCATATTGATGAAGATGCGCGGCCTGTCGGAGGAAGAGGCTTTCGCCCTGCTGCGCCAGACAGCGATGAACGAAAAGAAGAAGATGTCGGAAATCGCCCAGAGCGTCGTCACTGCCGCGGGGCTGTTGATGTAATGGCCGACCTGATGAATTTCCGGAGGAAACCGGAGTGGATATGATGACGAAGACCTCCAACCCCGGCGGCGAGCTGCCCTCGCCCGTGCGGGTGAACAACGAAGGACCGAAAGTGCTGCGGGCCGGTTTCATTCCGCTCGTCGATGCATCGGTGCTGATTGCGGCGGCGGAATTCGGCTTCGCGCGGAAGGAAGGCCTGACGCTCGATCTCGTCAAGGACGTCTCCTGGGCGAATGTGCGTGACCGCCTGGCATTCCGCCAGTTCGACATTGCCCACATGCTGTCGCCGATGCCCGTCGCCTCCATGCTCGGTCTCGGCTCCAATCCCTCACCGACGATCACGCCGTTTTCGCTGGGGCGCGGCGGCAATGCGATCACGCTGTCGACGCGGCTCTTCGACAGGATGCGGGATGACGCGGGATTGCAGGAAACGGCAAGCGCGCTCGACAATGCCCGCGCCCTGGCAAAAACTTTGGCGGCAATGAAGGCCCGTGGCGAGCCGCTGCCGACTTTTGGGGTCACCTACCCCTTCTCCTCGCACAATTACGAATTCCGCTACTGGCTGGCAGCCGGCGGCATCGATCCCGACAAGGACGTCAAGCTTGTCGTGGTGCCGCCGCCCATGACTTCTGATGCACTGGCAGCCGGTGCGATCGACGGTTTCTGCGTCGGTGCGCCGTGGAACATGGTCGCTTCAGAGCGCGGCGTCGGCCGCATCGTCGCCGCCAAACAGGATATCTGGCCGTCGGCACCTGAAAAGGTGATCGGCATGCGGCCGGACTGGGCGGAAAGCCATCCGGAAACCGTTTCCCGGCTGATCGTGGCGCTCGACGCGGCAGCCCAGTGGTGCGATCGGCCGGAAAATCACGATGCGCTGGCGGCAGCTCTTGCCGACCCGCGCTATATCGCTGCCCCCGTCGAGATCATTCGCCGTGTACTCGCCGGCGAATTCAGCCTCGACGCAAAGGGTAACCGCCGCATCATCACCGATTATTTCATGTTCCATTCCGGCTTCGCCAATTATCCCCGACCGAGCCAGGCGCTGTGGATCTACAGCCAGATGATCCGCTGGGGACAGGCCGAGATCAGCCTTAACATGGCAAGGGCCGCAGCATCCGCCTACCGCCCGGATCTCTATCGCACGGCTCTGGGTGACGACAACGCACCTGAAGATGCCGATATCCGCATCGAAGGCAGTGACGAGGGCAACCGTTTCATGGACGGCCACGTCTTCGACCCGGCGAGGCTGCCGGACTATGTCGCAGGTTTTGCCGTCAAAAGCGCCCTCGCCTTCGTTTCCGTCGACGAGGTATAACCGATGCCGGCCTGCACAAAACGCCAGCAAGCATCTGCCCGCCTCACGACAAGCGCACAAAATATTTGCATGAGCGGGTGGCGGCCCGAAAAACAAGCAGGCGGCGCGTTTCGTAAAATATCATTTTTATTCAGCAGCTTGAACGTAAATCACCAAACTGGCACGCAGCTTGCATGACCTTTATAGCGCCGGTCAATGACGATCAGCGCAGAATGAGCGCGCGATAGACGCTCACGGAAGACACAGAAATTGCTCTTCAGATTGAAGAGGTAGGTTTTAGCTTGAGCAATCCGGCCAACGGATTGCCTCCAGGCAAATGGGCCAGAAGGCCCAAGAATTCGGCGTCCAACGGCGGGCGCCACCAGCAAAGCCGCTGATCAGGATATTTCGCGCACCTCGTGTATGCGCGTCCTGACCAGCGGCTTTTTGTTTTAACCCTCAGCGATGGATCGGCACGACCTTGTCGGGCCCCGGAGAAGTTATGTCTGTCATCGAGAAAGCACAGCCCATGTCGGCCGGCGAACCAGCCAAAGCATTGTGGATCTCCACTGTAGCCTTCACCCTCTGTTTTGCCGTCTGGACGATCTTCGCGATCATCGGCATTCGCATCAAGCAGGATCTCGGCCTGAACGAGGCCGAGTTCGGATTGCTGGTCGGCACCCCCGTGCTCACCGGTTCGCTGGTGCGTATCGTTCTTGGCATCTGGACGGGCCGTTACGGCGGCCGTCTCGTTTACACGCTCACCATGCTGGCCGCCGCATTGGCGACCTTCCTGCTCTCCTACGCCCAGACTTATACGCAGATGCTGATTGCCGGCCTCGGCGTCGGCCTAGCCGGCGGCTCCTTCGCAGTCGGTGTCGCCTATGTCTCGCCTTTCTTCCCGGCGGAGAAGCAGGGGACCGCGCTCGGCATCTTCGGGGCAGGCAATGTCGGCGCGGCCGTGACCAAATTCGCCGCTCCCTTCGTGCTGCTCGCATGGGGCTGGCAGGCAGTTGCAGAAATCTGGGCAGTCTGTCTGGCGCTGATGGCAATCGTCTTCTGGTTCACCACGACCGATGATCCGGCCTTTCGTCTGCGCCGCGAATGCCGCGCTGTCTCCAAGAGTTTCGCACAGGAATTCGCGCCGCTGCAGAACGTTCAGGTCTGGCGCTTCTCGCTCTACTATTTCTTCGCCTTCGGCGGCTTTGTCGCCCTGTCGCTGTGGCTGCCGCGCTACCTAGTCGGCGTCTACGGCTTCAACCTGGAAACCGCCGGCATGGTCGCCGCCGCCTACTCCATCCCGGGCAGCATCTTCCGCGCCTTCGGCGGCGTGCTGTCGGATAAAAAGGGCGCGCGCAGCGTAATGTATACGATGCTTGCCGTATCGGCTGTGGCCACCCTCATCCTTTCGCTGCCGGCTGCTTCTGGTGGCGGGACGGGTCCGGCGTTCGGCATCACCCCTGTCATCTTCATCGTCGTCATCTTCGTGCTCGGCTTCTTCATGAGCCTCGGCAAGGCTGCCGTCTACAAGCACATCCCGGCCTATTACCCCGAAAACGTCGGCGCAGTCGGCGGCGTCGTCGGGATGATGGGCGGCCTTGGCGGCTTCATCCTTCCGATTGCCTTTGGCCTCCTCAAGGACATGACCGGCCTTTGGTCCAGCTGTTTCCTGCTGCTCTTTGCGATCGTCGTGATCTCTCTCATCTGGATGCACCTGTCCGTCAAGCAACTGTCGCGCCAAGGGCACTCGGCGCCCGTGGCTGCAACCTGATCTAAGGACCTGGAAATATGACCGAAAAACTTGTCATCATCGGCAATGGCATGGCGCCCGGGCGCATGCTGGAGCACCTCTTCGAGCAGGCGCCGGGTCGCTATGAAGTTACGATCTTCAATGCCGAGCCGCGCGTCAATTACGACCGCATCATGCTGTCGCCGGTTCTCTCCGGAGAAAAGGACTACGAGCAGATCATCATTCACGGCGACGGCTGGTACATCAAGCATGGCATCATGCTCTACAAGGGCCACAAGATCGTCAACATCGATCGCGCCGCCAAGACCGTGACCTCCGACCACGGCGTCACCGAAAGCTACGACAAGCTGGTGATCGCAACCGGTTCCGTGCCCTTCATCATTCCCGTTCCCGGCAAGGATCTGCCCGGCGTCATCACCTATCGCGATCTCGACGACGTGCAGGCGATGCTGCTTGCCGCCCAGTCGCGCGAAAAGGCTGTCGTCATCGGCGGCGGCCTGCTTGGCCTGGAAGCAGCGGCCGGCCTTGCCCAGCGCGGCATGGACGTCACCGTATTGCACGTCATGCCGACGCTGATGGAGCGCCAGCTCGACCCCGCCGCCGGCTATCTGCTGCAGAAGGCAGTCGAGGAACGCGGCATCAAGGTCATCTGCAAGGCCAATACCAAGGCGATCGTCGGCAATGGCAAGGTCGAGGGCATCGAGCTTGACGACGGCCGCATCATCCCGGCAACGCTGGTCGTGATGGCCGTCGGCATTCGTCCGAGTGTCGGCCTGGCGAAGGACGCCGGTATTGCTGTCAATCGCGGCATCGTCGTCGATGCAGGCATGCAGACCTCGGACGGCGATATTCTCGCGCTCGGCGAATGCGCCGAGGTGGGCGGCATGGTCTATGGCCTCGTTGCGCCGCTCTATGAAATGGCCCGTATCGCCGCCTCGCATCTCTCCGGCGATCGCTCGCCCGCCTTCGTTCACGCGGATACGCCGACCAAGCTCAAGGTCACCGGCATCGAGCTTTATTCGCTCGGCGATTTCGCCGACGGCGACGACCGCGAGGAGATCGTGCTGCGCGATGCTTCAGCCGGCGTCTACAAACGTCTCGTTCTGAAGGACAATAAGATCATCGGTACCGTGCTTTACGGTGAGACCGCCGATGGTGCCTGGTTCAACGACCTGAAGAAAAAGGCGACCGATATTTCGGAGATGCGTGAGACGCTGATCTTCGGACAGGCCTATCAGGGAGGGTCGCCGCTGGACCCTATGGCGGCCGTTGCAGCCTTGCCGGATGACGCGGAGATTTGTGGCTGCAACGGCGTATGCAAGGGCAAGATCACTTCGACGATTTCAGGCAAGGGGCTGACGTCGCTCGACGACGTACGCGCCCACACGAAGGCATCCGCCTCGTGCGGTTCCTGCACCGGCCTCGTCGAACAACTCATGGCGCTGACTCTCGGCGACAGCTACAATCCGACTGCGGTCCAGCCGATGTGCACCTGCACCGAACTCGGCCATGACGACGTTCGTCGGCTGATCAAGGCCAAGGGTCTGAAGAGCATCCCTGCCGTCATGCAGGAGCTCGAGTGGAAGACCTCGTGCGGCTGCGCCAAATGTCGGCCGGCGCTCAATTATTACCTGGTCTGCGATTGGCCGGACGAATATGCCGACGACTACCAGTCGCGGTTCATCAATGAACGTGTGCATGCCAACATCCAGAAGGACGGCACCTATTCCGTCGTTCCGCGGATGTGGGGCGGTGTCACCAATTCGAACGAGTTGCGCGCCATCGCCGATGTCGTCGACAAGTTCGAGATCCCGATGGTGAAGGTGACCGGCGGCCAGCGCATCGACCTGCTCGGCATCGAGAAGGAAGACCTGCCCGCCGTCTGGGCCGATCTCGGCAAGGCCGGCTTCGTCTCCGGCCAGGCTTATGCCAAGGGCCTGCGCACCGTGAAGACCTGTGTCGGTTCGGACTGGTGTCGTTTCGGCACGCAGGATTCCACCGGCCTCGGTATCCGCATCGAAAGGTTCATGTGGGGCTCCTGGACGCCGGCCAAGCTGAAGATGGCCGTCTCCGGCTGCCCGCGCAACTGCGCGGAAGCAACCTGTAAGGACATCGGCGTGATCTGCGTGGATTCCGGTTTCGAGATCCATTTCGCAGGTGCGGCCGGTCTCGACATCAAGGGCACGGAGGTCCTTGGGCTTGTCCGGACCGAGGACGAGGCGCTGGAGCATATCGTGGCGCTGACGCAGATGTACCGCGAGCAGGCCCGCTATCTCGAGCGCATCTACAAATGGGCCAAGCGCATCGGCCTGGAGGAAATCCGCCGCCAGATCATGGGCGATGCCGAAAAGCGCAAAGCCTATTACGACCGCTTCGTCTTCTCCCAGAAATTTGCCCAGGTCGATCCCTGGTCGGAGCGTGTTTCCGGCAAGGACAAGCATGAGTTCAAGCCGATGGCGACGATCGGCTATCCGCAGGCTGCAGAGTAAGGAGATGGACATGAACTGGATCGCAATCGGTGACATCTCCGACATCCCGCTGCGCGGGGCGCGCTGCGTGAAGACGCCGCAGGGCAAGATCGCCGTCTTCCGCACGGCCGAAAACGAGGTCTTCGCCATCGAGGATCACTGCCCGCACAAGGGCGGCCCGCTCTCCCAGGGCATCGTCCACGCCAAGTCAGTCACCTGCCCGCTGCACAACTGGGTGATCTCGCTGGAAACAGGCAAGGCGCTCGGCGCCGACGAAGGCGAGGTCCGGACGATACCGGTGCTGAACGAAGACGGCAGGCTGTTCATCGCCTTGGAAAGCCTGATGATGGCGGCGGAATAGATGGCGGCTGAGGTCAAGACCACCTGTCCCTATTGCGGTGTCGGCTGCGGCGTTCTCGCCACGATCGACGAGGCAGGCGCAGTCAGCGTCAAAGGAGATCCCGAGCATCCGTCGAATTTCGGCCGGCTCTGCTCGAAGGGTTCAGCCCTTGCCGAAACCATCGATCTCGATGGCCGGCTTCTCTATCCCGAGATCGAAGGCGAACGGAGTGATTGGGACGAGGCGCTTGATCTGGTCGCCCGGCGTTTTTCTGAAACGATCGCCGAACACGGGCCTGACGCCGTTGCCTTCTACGTCTCGGGCCAGTTGCTGACCGAGGATTATTATGTCGCCAACAAGCTGATGAAGGGCTTCATTGGCTCCGGCAATATCGACACCAATTCAAGGCTCTGCATGTCCTCTTCCGTGGCGGGGCATCGCCGCGCTTTCGGCGCCGATACGGTGCCCGGGACCTATGAGGATATCGAACTTGCGGATCTGGTGGTCCTGACCGGCTCCAACCTTGCCTGGTGTCATCCCGTCATCTATCAGCGGCTTGCCGCCGCAAAGACGGCGCGGCCAAACATGCGGATCGTCGTCATCGATCCGCGCCGGACGATGACCTGCGATATCGCCGACCTGCATCTCGCCATCCGCCCGGATGGTGACGTCGCGCTGTTCATGGGACTGCTTGCCCATATCGCGACAAGTCCGGCAATCGACCAGAATTATATCGCCGCCCATACCGAAGGTTTCGGCGACGCTTTTGCCGCCGCCGCCGCGCTCGATATCAACGATCTCCTGGAACGGACCGGCCTGCCAGCCATGCAGATCAGGGAATTCTTCCGCCTGTTCGAGACGACGCTGAAAGTCGTGACCTGCTACAGCCAGGGCGTCAACCAATCCTCCTCCGGCACCGACAAGGTCAATGCCATCATCAACTGYCATCTGGCGACCGGCCGCATCGGCCGCCCTGGCATGGGACCGTTTTCGCTGACCGGCCAGCCGAACGCCATGGGCGGGCGCGAGGTCGGCGGTCTTGCCAATATGCTTGCCGCCCATATGGCGATCGAAAACGCCGAAGACCGGGATCGCGTACAGCGCTTCTGGAACTCGCCCGTCATCGCCGCAAAGCCCGGCCTGAAGGCGGTCGACATGTTCCAAGCCGTGGCCGACGGGCGCATCAAGGCGCTCTGGATCATGGCGACCAATCCCGTCGTCTCGATGCCGGATGCCGACAGTGTCGAAAGCGCGATCGCCGCCTGTCCCTTCGTCGTCGTCTCGGACATCCTGAAAGAGACGGATACGACCCGGCACGCAAATGTGCTTTTGCCCTCGCTCGGCTGGGGCGAAAAGGATGGCACCGTCACCAATTCCGAACGGCGCATTTCAAGGCAGCGACCGTTTCTCGACGTCCCCGGCGATGCAAGGGCCGACTGGTGGCAGCTTGCGGAGGTGGGACGCCGCATGGGATTTGCCGGCGCCTTCGATTTTGATGCACCGGCCGCAATCTTCGACGAACACGCCGCGCTTTCCGCCTTCGAAAATAACGGCAGCCGCGATTTCGACATCGGCGCGCGCGCCGGCATGAGCGGCGGCGCCTATGACGAACTGTCGCCCTTCCAGTGGCCGCAGGCGGCAGGGACAGAACCAAGCATCACCCGCTTCTTCGCCGAAGGTGGTTTCTTCCACCCCGATCGCAAGGCGCGCTTCGTCGCGGTCAAACCGCCCGCAACGGATCGCACCAATGCCGAGCACCCCTTTACGCTGAATACCGGGCGCATCCGCGACCAATGGCACACGATGACGCGAACCGGAAAGAGCGCGCGGCTTTCCGCCCATATCGCCGAACCCTTTGCCGAGATCCATCCGCGCGACGCGATCGAGACCGGCATATCAAGTGCGGGCCTCGTCGAAATCGACAGCCCGCACGGCAAGGCAATCGTCAGGGCGCTGGTCACCGATCGCCAGGCGCGCGGCGGCATCTTTGCGCCGATGCACTGGAACGACCAGTTCGCCGCAAGAGCGCGGATCGACGCCGTGGTCGCACCGATCACCGATCCTGTTTCCGGTCAGCCGGCATCGAAGAACGTTGCCGTCGCCGTCCGGCCGTTTCGCGCCACCCATTACGGTTTCGCCGTCTCCGCCACAAAACCTGCCACACCTGACGCCGCCTATTGGGCGCTGGCAAAAGCCGCCGGCGGCTGGCGGCTGGAGCTTGCCTTCGGAGAAAACGTCGAAGACTGGACGGCCTGGTGCCGGGCGGTTTTCGCCATTCCGGCAGAGATCGAACCGCTTGGTTATGCCGACCGGCAATCCGGCGACCTCAGGCTCGCCTTCTTCGATGGCGAGGTCTTGCTTGCCGCGCTATTTCTGGCTCGCGAGCCCGTCGCCGTCGCGCGCAACTGGGCGATCTCGCAGCTTTCAGCCTCGCATGGCGACCTCAGGAAGCGCTTTGCGCTCGTTGCGGGTCGTCCCGGTGCCGGCAGGCCGGATCCGGGCGCCACCGTCTGCTCCTGCTTCAGTGTCGGGGTCAACCAGATCGCTGCTGCCGCGCGCGGCGGATGTCACAGCGTCGAGGCGGTCGGCAAGGAAACCAGCGCTGGAACCAATTGCGGCTCCTGCCGCAGCGAAATCGGCAGGATCATCGATCGCTGTCTTGCAGCCGCCGCGGAGTGAACCGCGCAAAAGCAAGCAGGACGCGATCGGAGCACTTTCAGGCCGCGTTCGGGACGATAAGCATCCTGTGATCGGGGGAGATGCGGATCGAGATCTCGTCATAGGATGACAGGGTCAGGTGCGGCGTCTCCATCTTGTCGTGATGTGTTGCCGTGATGACCATGACATCGGCACCCGCCGCCTCGCCGGCGGTGATGCCGGCTGCGACATCCTCGAACACAAGGCAATCCTGGGTGCTGACGCCGAGGCGCTCGGCGCCGAGAATATAACATTGCGGGTCGGGTTTTCCGACCTTCACGTCCTCAGCCGTCACCATGAATTTCGGCAACGGCAAGCCTGCTGCCTCCAGTCGCCGGTGAGCAAGGCGCAACGGCGAGGAGGTGACGATCGCCCAGCGATCCGGCGGCAATGAACTCAGAAAGGTCGCGGCGCCGGGAATGGCAACGACGTCACTGACATCGGCGATTTCGGCCTCGGTCACCAGCTTCGATTCATGTTCGGGATCGACTCCCGGCAGGTTCAGCCGGGTGATCGTGTCAATGCCGCGCGATCCATGCATCTTCGGCAAAAAGGCGGCGACATCGAGCCCATGACGTCTCGCCCAGTCGCCCCACACACGCTCGGCCGCGCGGATCGAATTGAGGATGGTGCCGTCCATATCGAACAGGAAGGCGGCATAGGGCTTCTCGAAGCCGTGGGGCATCGGCATAGACAAAAGGCTGGATCCTTCAGGGAAAGAGTCGGACGGTGGACGCTATCGAGCGATGAAACGGCAAATCGCTGCGTTTTGCAAGCTTCCGGAAGATGGGCGGTGACCGCCTTCAAACTGCCTTCGCCTAGAAAGCCGCAGTACCGGAGGTGACGATCAAATCGCAGGAAAGCCGGAGGCCGATCAGGTCATGGCAGAGGTCATCGGCACCATCGGCGAGTTCCAATGCGGCCGGAGCATCGGCGCGCAGGTAGGCCTGCGTAGTCGGATCGACGCGCATCGGAGCGGCGGTCCATAACGAGGGACGGCTGACGTCGAGCGCCGAAATACCAGCCTTCTCGCCGCCCACGGCAGACGACGCGATCGCCATGCCGCTTGCCGTCAAGGCGAGCGCAAGCGCTATCTGGAGACTGAGATCGGCGGCTTCGCGAAAAGAAACGAACATAGCGGCCTCATGCCACGGTTTTTTAGTATCTCCGCATGCAGGTAGGGCATGCGCCGGCGCCGATCCAGCGACATCGCCCGTTAAGGTTTACGCATAACCATGCCGTACAGGCCGCGCCTGAATGCAGGTTTTCTGCAAATTTCGGAACAATGAATCCATCAGGCAGTTACCCCAAGGTCATCCAAGATGAAAATCAAAGGAGGATATCCTATGACTAAATCCCTCATCGCCGCTTCGCTACTTGCCATCGGCATGGCGTCGTCGGCCTTTGCCCAATCGAACCCGGATCCGATCGGGCCAACGAACGGCGGTTCGACCGACCCGAGTTCCGGCACCTATTCGTCCGATTACACCAATAGTGACAACGGCATTCATCCGGTAACGGTCTCACCGGTCGATCCGACGACCACCCAAAGCATCGGCCAGCCGAGGACGATTGAATGCCCTGGCATGCCGCAACAAATGTCCGGCGTCGACACCCGCGGTGGCCAGAGCGGCGCATCCATCAGCGAAGCCTGCCGCGAGTACGACAACTAAAGCGCGTCGCGATCTTTCAGATTCGCTCCTTGCGCTTTAGGTCTTTGTTTTTCCGCATGTCGTTATCGCAAAACCGCTGCACACTTTTGCGCGACATGCTTTAAGCGACAGACTCCCGCTCTCAGAAAAAGGCCGGTTCACGCCGGCCTTTTTCATGTCGCCGACAGCCGTGAAAACTTTTTCCACCGGATGAAACTTTTGATCCGGGTGGTCCGTACATCCGTAGCGGGTTGAAAAGAACACAAGCGGGGAACGGCTTCATTGGCAAAGGACGCGGCACCACCTGTTATCCTCTGGTTTCGCAAGGACCTGCGACTTGACGACAACCACGCGCTTGACGCCGCCCACCGCTCCGGACGGCCGATTATCCCGCTCTATATTAGAGAACCGGAGGCAGCAGGCACCGGTCCGCTGGGTGCTGCGCAGGCATGGTGGCTGCATCATTCACTCGAAGCGCTGGACAGGTCGCTGCGCAAGCGGCAGGGACGGTTGGTGCTTGCAAGCGGCGAGGCGCTTGAAGTGCTCTGCGCCTTTATCAGGGAGAGCGGTGCCGAAGCCGTCTTCTGGAACCGACGCTACGATCCATCAGGGACGTCGATCGACATCCGTATCAAGCGCGAACTGGAGAAGCAGGCGATCGACGCGAGAAGCTTCGGCGGCCAGTTGCTGCACGAACCTTCCCGGCTGATGACCGGCAACGGCACGCCCTATCGCGTCTACACGCCATTCTGGCGCGCGCTGGAGGGCTCCGGTGAACCGCAGCCGCCGCTGGACGCGCCGGCGAAGCTGCGGCTGGCATCGCAATTTCCGGCATCGGAAAGGCTTGAGAGCTGGAAGCTGCCGCCGACGAAGCCGGACTGGGCAGGCGATTTCGTTGATCTCTGGACGCCCGGCGAAGATGCCGCGCATGAGAAGCTCCGCGCCTTCGTTGAAGACGCGCTCGAGAGCTACAAGGAAAACCGAGACTATCCAGCGAGACCGGCGACGTCGATGCTGTCGCCGCATCTGGCGCTGGGCGAGATATCCCCTGCCCGTATCTGGGATGCGACACGCGGCCTGTCGCAACGGGTGCCGGCGGCCAACATCGTGCATTTCCGCAAGGAGATCGCCTGGCGCGAATTTTCCTATCACCTGCTTTTCCATTTTCCGCGTCTTGCCTCAGCCAACTGGAACGATCGATTCGACGGCTTCGAATGGCGCAACGACAGCGGAGATTTCGAGGCGTGGCGCCGCGGCATGACCGGCTATCCGATCGTCGATGCCGGCATGCGCCAGCTCTGGCACCATGGTTGGATGCACAATCGCGTGCGCATGATCGTCGCCTCCTTCCTCATCAAGGATCTGATGGTGGACTGGCGCCGGGGCGAAACCTGGTTCCGGGATACGCTTGTTGATGCCGATCCCGCCAACAATGCCGCAAGCTGGCAATGGGTGGCAGGTTCGGGAGCCGATGCCTCGCCGTTCTTCCGCATCTTCAATCCGGTGCTGCAGGGCGAAAAATTCGATCCCGACGGCGACTATGTCAGGACCTATGTGCCGGAGCTTCGAGGGCTCGAGTCAAACTACATCCACCGGCCGTTCGAGGCGCCGAAGAGCATGCTCGACGAGGCCGGCATCACGCTTGGCCAAACCTATCCGAAACCAATCGTCGATCACGCGAGCGCCCGCAACCGGGCGCTCGCCGCTTACAACGCCACGAGGGATGCTGCATGAACGCGCACTTCCGTCCCGCTCCACGCCGGCTGAGGATCGCCGTCATCGGCTCCGGCATCTCCGGCGCCTCCGCAGCCTGGGCGCTGTGTCAGGTGCACGACGTTACGCTTTATGAAAGCCAAGCGCGGGCCGGAGGCCATACGGCGACGGTCGACGTGGATTACGACGGGGTTCAAATTGCGGTCGATACCGGCTTCATCGTCTACAACGAACAGAATTATCCCAATCTCACGGCGCTGTTTGCCGAGCTCGGCATCGCGACGCATGCAAGCGACATGAGCTTTTCGCTTTCGCTCGACCGCGGCAGACTGGAATGGAGCGGCGGCGGGCTGTCCTCGGTCTTCGCGCAGAAGCGCAACCTGCTGAGGCCGTCTTTCCTGTGGATGATCCGCGAGATCCTACGCTTCAACCGCACCTGCCTCGAAGATCGGGCAGCCGGTCATCTCTCCTCGCGCTCGATCGGCGATTATCTCGACTGGCGCGGCTTCTCGCCCGGTTTCACCAACAACTATCTCGTGCCGATGGCGGCGGCGATCTGGTCGACACCATCAGCCCGCATGCTGCAGTTTCCCGCCGAGCAGTTCGTCAATTTCTTCGACAATCACCGGCTGATCTATCGCCGGCAACACCAGTGGCGCACAGTGACCGGCGGCAGCCGCACCTATCTCGACCGGCTGCTTCGGCCGCTCGGCGAACGCGTGAAACTTTCCTGCGGCGTACGTGGGGTCATCCGCTCCGAGCGCGGCGTCACGATCATCGACGAGACGGGGATCGAACACCCGTTCGACAAGGTGATCTTCGCCTGCCACAGCGATCAGACAGCCCGTCTGCTCGCCGATGCCACCGATCGGGAAAGCAGGCTGTTTGCGGCCATTCCCTACCAGCCGAACCGAGTCGTCCTGCATCGCGACCAAACGCTGATGCCGCAGCGGCGCAAGGTTTGGGCCTCATGGAATTATCTGCGTTCCAGCCGTGAAGACGGAAACGCGGACGTCGCCGTGACTTACTGGATGAACCGGCTGCAGGGCATCGACGAAAAATTCCCGCTGTTCGTGACCCTCAATCCCGACCGCGAGCCGGCCCCCCATAAGATGTTTGCCGAATTCACCTACGAACATCCGCAGTTCTCGGCGGACGCCATGGCTGCGCAACAGGCGCTTGTCACCATTCAGGGACAGAACAATTGCTATTTCGCCGGTGCCTGGACGGGGTACGGATTTCACGAGGATGGACTGGTTTCCGGTCTGGCGGCGGCAGAGGCCTTGGGCGGGATCATACCCTGGCGAACGGCCCTCACCTCCCGACAACCTCAACCGGATGCGGCGGCATGACAGGGCACGGCGAAAAACGTGGCATGAACGCGGTGGCCAACGGTGCGCCACCGAATGCTGCGGCGGCGCTCTATGTCGGCGAGATCATGCATCAACGCATGAAGCCGTTCGGCCATCGCTTCCGCTACCGTGTCTTCTCGCTGCTTATCGATCTCGACAGGCTGGACGAGGCCGGCGGGCTGTCGGTGCTATTTTCCGTCAACAGACGCAATCTCGTCTCGTTTCACGAGAAGGACCATGCCGACATCGGGGACACGTCGCTGCGCGCCTATGCCGACCGGCTGCTCGCCAAGGCAGGGCTCGACCGCGCGGACAGGATCCTGCTCGTCTGCTATCCCCGAATTCTCGGCTATGTCTTCAACCCGCTTTCCGTCTATCACGCCTATGATGCCGGTGGCACGCTCGTCGCGATGATCTACGAAGTGCGCAATACTTTCGGCGAGCGGCACAGCTATATCTGTCCGGTCGGCCACGGCGAGATGTCGGAAAGCGGGCTTCGCCAGAGCTGCGACAAGCTCTTCCATGTCTCGCCCTTCATCGGCATGACGGCGCATTATCATTTCCGCATGCTGCCGCCCGGCGCCGAAATCCGTTGGCGCATCCTGGAAAACGACAGCGAAGGCCCGCTTCTCTCGGCGACGTTTTCCGGACGGCAGGTGCCGTTGACCAGCGCCTCGCTCCTGGGGTTGACGGCGCGCATCCCCTTCCTCACCTTCAAGATCATCGCCTGCATTCATTGGGAAGCGCTGAAATTGTGGCTGAAAGGCGCGCGCTACGTCAGGCGTCCAGCGCCTCCGCCAGAAGTCAGCATCCGGCAACCCCTCCCGCTTGCGGACGCGGCGGAATGACATTACAGCGCCGCGCGTCTTTTCAGACGCGCAAAGGACGCTGTAACGCTTTGAACTGCTGCATAATTTTATCCGCAAATCGGTTCCGATTTACGGAATTATGCAGTAGCCTTCGGTGCAATAGCCGGGGGTCGGTCGAGCGCATCGTCGCGGATGTATAAGCATCTCTAACCGGCAAGAGAATACTGGAGGAGGAGAGATGAGCAAGGCGCAGGACTGGAATCTGCTGGCCCGCGACGCGGTGACGCTGACGGGGGAAAACATATCTCGTCTGGTGAAGGGTCTGCCCTTCAAGGCGAAGTTGGCGTTGCGCGGGCTTCTGCGCATGCAGCACGGCTCGCTTGCCGTTACTCTCCCCGACGGTCGCAAGCTGCTGGTGGAGGGCAAGCAGCCCGGGCCGAAGGCGGCGCTCAGCCTCAACAACTGGAATCTTGCCTATCGGGCGCTGACGAGCGGCACGATCGGGGTCGCCGAAACCTATATGGACGGCGACTGGGACAGCCCCGACATCACCGCCTTCCTCGAACTCTTCCTCGTCAACGGCGAGGCCGCGCACAGCTATGCCAATGGCAAGGGCGGCCTTGGCCGCCTCTTTGAGCGCCTCCGCCATTGGATGAACACCAATACCAAGACGGGCTCGAAGCGCAACATCTCCGCCCATTACGATCTCGGTAACGATTTCTACAAGGAATGGCTCGATCCGAGCATGACCTATTCCTCAGCGCTCTATTCCACGGGCGCCAACGATCTTCAATCGGCCCAGAATGCCAAATACCGGGCGCTCGCCGAGGCAACCGGCATCGGGCCCGGCGATCACGTGCTGGAGATCGGTTGCGGTTGGGGCGGTTTTGCCGAATTTGCCGCAAGTGAGCTGAACTGCAAGGTGACCGGGCTGACGATCAGCCGCGAGCAGCTCGCCTTTGCCCAAGAACGTATCCACAAGGCCGGCCTCGACGACCGCGTGGAGTTCCGCTTCCAGGATTACCGAGATGAAGCAGGGCTCTATGACCGGATCGTCTCGATCGAGATGTTCGAAGCGGTCGGCGAGAAATACTGGCCGTCCTATTTCTCCAAACTCAGGCAATGTCTGAAGCCGGGCGGCAAGGCTGGCCTGCAGATCATCACGATCAAGGACGAGTCCTTCGACCAATATCGCAGCAATCCCGACTTCATCCAGAAATACGTCTTTCCCGGCGGGATGCTGCCGACGCGCAACCATCTGGCCGAACTCGCCGGCAAGGTCGATCTGTCGCTGGTCAAGGACTTCGGCTTCGGGCTCGATTACGCCCGCACGCTTGCCGAATGGCGCGAGCGCTTCTGGTCGGTCTGGGAACGCATCCGCCCGATGGGCTTCGACGACCGTTTCAAGCGGCTCTGGGAATTCTATCTGTTCTATTGCGAGGCCGGCTTTCGCGCCCGCAATATCGATGTACGCCAGGTCGTGTTCTCGCGCCGTTGATCATTCCGCCGCATGCGGCGTCACCGGATGGTGACCCGTCAATGACGGCCGCTCCCGCCAGCCGGTCACGCGGTTCACCAGCGTGAAATAAGCGCCATAGGGGAGCAGGCGGGCGAGCTTCAGCATGGTGGTGAAGCGCTTCGGGAACGTGATCTCGAAGGCCTGCGATTTCAACCCGGCAGCAATCTCCCGGGCGGCCTCCTCGACCGATACCAGAGCCGGCATCGGAAAGGCATTCTTCCTCGTCGCCGGCGTATCGACGAAGCCCGGACAGACGAGCTGGATGCGGATGCCCATCTTGTCGAGATCGAATTTCAGGCTTTCCGCCATATTGATCAGCGCCGCCTTGGTGGCGCCATAGGCAGCCCCCGTCGGCAGGCCGCCATAGCCGGTGACGGAGGAAACGATGGCGATCTGTCCCTGCCCTTTCGCCTTCATATGGCGGATCGCCGGCAGCAGGCAGTTGACGACGCCGGAGAGGTTGACGGCAAAGCTCTTCTCGAAATCGGTGCGGTTCAGATCCTCGGCATGGACCGGCAGGTAGACGCCGGCATTGAGGATCGCCATGGCGAGCGTGCCGTGCTCATATTCGATCGAGGCCATGACATGCTCCATGTCCTCGGCATCGGTAACGTCGCCGTCAAGCACAATGATACTGCCCGAAAGGCCATTGGCCTCGGCTTGCAGTTCGACCAGCTTTTCGTGGCTTCTGGCGGTGACGGCGACCTTGTATCCTTCGCCAGCGAGCTTTAACGCAAGCGCCCGGCCGATGCCTGAACTTGCGCCCGAAATCCAGACGATTCCATGTTCGGGATGGGCAATGAAATCACGCATGACATGTTCCTCCGGGCTGCCTGATCAATGCGAAAACAGGTCCGGAAGTTCCTCAACCCCTCCGGATTTACGGCTCTATCACACCATTGTGGCTGCTTTCAGCCGATCAGGTCGCCGATCATCTGACGAAAGGATCCGGTGAGCTTGACCGGTCCGTCCGAGACGGCAAAGGCGATGCACGGCCTGTCCTTTTCGGCAACCGGCCGGTGGTCGACCGTCTCGTCGGCGATGGAGATGTCGCCGGGACCGAAATGGCCGCGTTCATCGTTGAAGGCGCCGTCGAGAATGAGGATCAGTTCCATGCCTTTGTGGGTGTGCGCCGGCAAGGCGCGACCCGGCCGGATCCACATCAGGCTGACCTCGCAGCCGTCCATGTCGAGCGAATATTCCCTGAAGCCCGGCAACCGCTTGCGCCAGGGCACGTTCTCGGCATCGAAGCCCAAGAGATCGCGCAACGCTTGGGGAAACAGCGCATTTTCCGGCCGCGCGGCCGTCCGTGGCGCCGGGACGGGAGACGCCGAGGAAAAGATCGCCGCAAGCCGCCCGTCGCGATCGGCAATGGCAACTTCGGGCGCGCTTTCCAGAGCTTCGCCGGCCAGCAGCTCGAGGCTGTTCACCAGGCTGCGATTGTCCGGTTTCATTTCCARATGAGACTGCACCAGCACACGCGCCGGCTCGGGCAAGGAGCCGGCAACATAATGCGCCATCAATGCATCGATCGTGTCGATCTGTTCGTGAACCATGTCGGTTTCGGTCACGCCCTGTTGCCGCGCTGCGTTTTCGCTTTGTCGTCATCCGTACGGGGAAAGTCAATCTTCGGATCACCCTTCACACGGCGGGATTGCGGGCCATGCGTCATTTCGGGGGAGGAAAGCAAATTTTATCGTGTCCGCCAGAGGCGTGGAATAGCATTTCTTGCCAACTCAGCCTTGTGAAGGGAAAAGACCATTCCTAAAGTAAGAGTTCGAATAGAGGCAGATTCCATGACCTTCCACCCCTCCGTCCTCGAAGCCATCGGCAACACGCCCCTGATCAAACTCAAGGGCGCCTCAGAGATGACCGGCTGCACCATTCTCGGCAAGGCGGAGTTCCTGAACCCCGGCCAGTCGGTAAAGGATCGCGCCGCGCTCTACATCATCCGCGACGCAGAGCGGAAGGGATTGCTTCGTCCGGGCGGCGTCATCGTCGAGGGTACGGCCGGCAATACCGGCATCGGGCTGACGCTGGTCGCCAAGGCGCTGGGTTATCGCACCGTCATCGTCATCCCGGAAACGCAGAGCCAGGAAAAGAAAGACGCGCTGAAGCTGCTCGGCGCCGAACTCGTCGAAGTGCCCGCCGTTCCCTACAAGAACCCGAACAACTACGTGAAGGTATCCGGGCGGCTGGCAGAGCAGTTGGCGAAGACCGAGCCGAACGGGGCGATCTGGGCAAACCAGTTCGACAACGTCRCCAACCGTCAGGCGCATGTCGAAACGACGGCAAAAGAAATCTGGAAAGACACCGACGGCAAGGTCGACGGCTTCATCTGCTCCGTCGGCTCCGGCGGCACGCTGGCAGGCGTGGCTGCCGGCCTCAAGGCTTTCAAGGCAGACGTCAAGATCGGCATCGCCGATCCCGACGGCGCCGCACTCTATGAATTCTACCAGAACGGCGCGCTGAAATCCGAGGGATCCTCGATCACCGAGGGCATCGGCCAGGGCCGCATCACCGCCAATCTCGAGGGTTTCACGCCTGACTATGCCTATCGGATCCCGGATGCCGAAGCGCTTCCTTATCTCTTCGACCTCGTCGAGAACGAGGGCCTCTGCCTCGGCGGCTCGACAGCGATCAACATTGCCGGCGCGGTCAATCTCGCCCGGGATCTCGGACCTGGTCACACGGTGGTGACGATCCTCTGCGATTACGGCAACCGCTATCAGTCAAAACTCTTCAACCCGGATTTCCTGACGTCGAAAGGACTGCCCGTTCCGGGCTGGATGGCCAAGTCGCCCGATATCCACGTTCCCTACGAGCCCGTGTGAGACCCTATGCCCGTCAATGCCCTCTATCGTGACGACTTCTATCTCTCGACGTGCGAGGCGGTCGTCACCGCCGTTCACGAAGACGGGGGCATCGAACTGGACCAGACCTGCTTCTATGCGACATCAGGTGGCCAGCCTGGTGACACCGGAGAGTTCGAACGCGCCGACGGCAGCAAGATCGCGCTCGGCCAGACGAAGCATGGTCCAAGCAAAGATGTCATCATCCATGTACMGCTCGAAAACGAGCCGCGGCCTGTGGTCGGCGAGACGCTGGTGCTGCATGTCGACTGGCCGCGCCGCTACAGGCTGATGCGCATGCACACGGCCTGCCACCTGCTTTCCGTCGTCTGCTCCTATCCGATCACCGGGGCTGCCGTCGGCGAGGAGGAAAGCCGCGTCGACTTCGACATGATCGAGACGATCGACAAGGACGCGGTGACGGCCAAGCTGATGGAACTGGTCGAGCAGAACCATCCGGTCACCCTGCAATGGATCACCGACGAGGAGCTTGTGGCCAATCCCGACATCGTCAAATCGAAGAACGTGCGCCCGCCGATGGGGCTTGGGCGCGTCAGCCTCGTCTGCATCGGCGAAAACTCCTCGATTGACAGCCAACCCTGCGGCGGCACACATGTCTCCGAGACTCAGGAAGTCGGCCGGATCCATATCGCCAAAATCGAAAAGAAGGGCAAAGAGAACCGGCGCTTCCGCATCCGCTTCGGCACGCCCGGCGACGAAGCCTGACCATCAAGGGAGACCATCATGAGTGAGACCAAGAGCCGTTTCGTCGTTTCGGCCGACTGGCTGCAGTCCGAGCTCGGCAAAGCTGACCTGCGCGTGCTGGACGCCTCCTTCTATCTGCCGGCGCAGAAGCGCGATGCCGATGCCGAATATGCGGCCGGCCATATTCCCGGCGCCATCCGTTTCGACCAGGACAAGATCGCCGACCATTCGACGTCGCTGCCGCACACGATCCCCTCGCCCGATTATTTCGCCGCCGAAGTCGGCCGGCTCGGCATCAGCGAGAACGATCGGATCGTCGTCTATGACGGTATCGGCCTGTTCGCCTCGCCGCGCGTTTGGTGGCTTTTCCGGGTGATGGGCGCGAAAAATGTCTTCGTTCTCGATGGCGGTCTCGACGGCTGGAAGGCCGAGGGCCGTCCGCTGGAAACCGCAGCACCCAATCCTGCGTCGGCGACCTTCACGCCCAAATTCGATGAAAGCCGCGTGGTGACGCTTGATAGGATGCGTGACATCGTCTCCAGCGGCGCGATGCAGATCGCCGATGCCCGCAGCGCCGGCCGCTTCGCAGCCGCCGAACCCGAACCGCGTGCCGGCATGCGCTCCGGCCATATGCCTGGCGCCCGCAGCCTGCCCTCCGGCGTCTTCGCCAGCCAGGGCCGATTCAAGTCGCTGCCCGACCTCAGGCAGACGATTGAGGATGCCGGCATCGATCTTTCCAAATCTGTCGTCACCTCCTGCGGCTCGGGAATCACCGCGGCGATCATCACGCTGGCGCTGGAATCGCTCGGCCATCGCGATAACAAGCTTTATGACGGCTCGTGGAGCGAATGGGGCAGTCGTGACGATACGCCCATCGTCACCGGTCCGCCGACGCCGGTCAAAGCCTGATCGCCATGGGGAAGACACCCGCTTCGCTGAAAGCTCACATCACCCGGCTCGAAATGACGGCGCCGCCGAAGGCGAGCATGCCGGTGCCCGTCAACATCCAGACGGCGATCATGCGCACTCCGGAGATCCCGCTGCCCTTCTACCGGTATCTCTACCGGCAGGTGGGTGCGCGCTGGCAATGGGTGGATCGGTTGCGCATGAGCGACGAGCAGCTTGCCGAGACGCTGAACGACAAACGCAACAATATCAGCGTTCTCTACGTGAACGGCGCGCCCGCCGGCTTCTATGAATATTTCTGCGAAGACGAGGATATGATCGAGCTCAGCCATTTCGGCCTGATCGAACATGCGCTCGGTCTCGGCATCGGCAAATGGTTCCTGCTGCAGGCGCTCTATGCCATCTGGTCGCTCAATCCTAAGCGGGTTACCACCACCACCAATAATCTCGACCATCCGCGTGCGCTGCAGCTCTACCAGATGTACGGCTTCTCCCCCGTGTCCACAGGCACCGGCATCGTCCGGCCGCTCAGCGACAAGGAGCTTCTGGAGATTGCACGGAAAAGCTGACGGCTTCTTCCCGACGTAAGAGGAGGCGACTAACGCTGCGTCAGGCTGTTCGGGCGGCGCGGGTCGTTGCGGCGCTCGAAATCGAGCGTGCGGCCCGACTGTTCCTTCAGTTCCGCCACTTCCCGGCGCAGAGCCTTGAGCTCTTCCAGTATTTCCGCATTCTGTTGCGCCAGCAGCGCGAGATCGATGTCGGGCATAGGCTTTTTCCTTTTCGTCATGCAGTTTTGCGGAATTCGATAGCAAATGCCAGCCATGTCGGCTTGGCCAAAAGCCGACATTCACGCTGAGCGGAAATCACTTAGCGCGCAGGGGACTGTCGCCGTACCGGCGGCCGGTGATCAGCCATGCGCGCGAATCGAATTGAATTCCGTGGGGTGTCCGGTGCTCCTCCAGCATGTCGAGCAGCCGCGCCCGTATTTCGGCTGTCTTGGCGGGACGATCGAGGGCGTTCTTCACATTTTCAAATGTCTGAATCGTCACCAATGCAGTCTCGGGATCCGGACCGTAGAACACAGGCTCGTTGACTTCATGAAACTCGATGGCAGTGAACCCCGCCGTTTCTAGCAGTCCAGACGTTACCGAGGTTTCGCTCAGCGAAAAGGCTTTGCTAGCCGCAACCGGACCGGTTGAATCCGGATCAAGCGCCTCCTGTATGGCGGTCGCCCACTCATTGTGGTCTCTGCCCTGCCAGACCATGAAAATGAAACGCCCACCCGGGCGTACGGCGTTGGCGATGTTGGCGAAAGCCACCGCCGGATCGGCGAAGAACATGACACCAAATCGACTGATGCAAAGGTCGAATTCCCCTTTTGCGAAGACATGGTTCTGTGCATCCGCCAGTTCGAACGTCGCATTGGGTAGTCCCTCCTCGGCGCTGCGCCGGCGGGCAATCTCCAGCATCGTGGCGGACAGGTCTATCCCGTGCGCCCGTCCTGCTTCGGCAGCGCGAGCGGCGTCACGTGTGGTTTGTCCGGCGCCGCAACCGATATCGAGAACACGATCAGACCGCCCGACCGCGGCGGCGACCCGAAAATGCGCGTTATGGAGAGCAAGCTCGGCATCATAGAAGTCCGCGAAGTTCAATGCTGCTTCTTCGGCCATCATCTGTCCCTCCAAACCGAAATTCGTGATGGGTTAGCCACCCAGCCAGCGCACCCTCTCAAAACCGAGCAGCGGCCCGACCATGGGCCATCCGATCGTGTACCACGGTATGAAGACGCCCAATATGCCCGGCGCACTCCCGCAGTGTCTGAGGTTACGAGGAGGTGGGAGTGTGCGCTTTGCGAAAGAAGCAAACTCCGCGTTTCACTCGATCGCCAATGCCTGCGGTGCGCAAGAATCGGGTGGCTTGCACACTCGTCCGGGTGCATTTCATGGCTATCACAAAGGAGATCTGCCATGACCGCCATTCGTTTTGTTGCCATGCCAACGACCGACGCCGAACACCTCTGGAACGGCGGGCGCGACGCCTATGACGGGCTGCCCGAGACGATAGTTTCCGACGGTGACGGCAATCCCTGCCGCCACTGCTTGGGGAATATCGAAGAAGGCGAGGAACTGCTGGTTTTCGCCTACCGGCCCTTCCCCGCGCTGCAGCCCTATGCCGAAACCGGCCCGATTTTCCTACACAAACAGCCCTGCCGACGTTACGCCGCCGAAGAGATCCAGCCGCCGATGCTGGCGATGAGCCCCGACTTCATCGTCCGCGGCTATAGCGCCAACGATCGCATCGTCTATGGCACCGGTGCGGTGACTGATATTGCTGAGATTCAGGCCTATGCCGAGACATTGCTCGCGCGGTCGGAGATCGGCTATGTGCATGTGCGCTCAGCGCGCAACAACTGCTTCCAATGCCGGATCGACAAGGTAAAGGCGCCTGCCCTGGCGGAAGCCGGCGCCTGATAGGCGGCCGGCGAGGCCAACGAGAAGTCGTCAATTCGCCGGCACGCTCCTTCTGCTGTGATCGGTGAGGCGACTTCGGTTTCCCCTGACGTGTGCTGTCGGGATCGCACGCCCTCGAATGTTATCAAACGCCGCGCAAGGCAATGATCCGCGAACCTGCGGCAGTCTGCCGTTGGTGTGCGAGCGGCGCATATTCGGGCGATGCAAAGAGGCCACGGATGGCATCCATATCGAGAAACTCGATGATCAGCATATTGGTCGCCTGCCAGCCTTCGAGTTCGAGGGGCGCGTCATCGAGGGCGATGAGGCGGCCGCCGGCCTTTGCCACCAGGGGCAAGGCCTTCGAGCGGTAATCGGCAATGGCTTCGGGGTCGTGGATATCGAGATCGACAACGAGGTAGGCGGACATGATGATATCCTTTCAATCAGTGTGAAGTTTAGGGGATGTGTTTTTCGCGTGCGGCGGGGCGCCTTATGGCAAATGCCGCCACTTCACCATGCGCTTCCGGAGATCGAGCGTGCCGCCATCGACGGTGAAGCTGCCGTTACCGCGATGATGCATGGTCCGTCGTTCCTTGCGGGTCTCGTCGGTCCAGATCCTCTTCGCTTCGAGGATAAAGAGATTGTATCGATCGACGAGACCCGGATCGGCAACACGGCATTCGATATTGGCAAGGCAGTCCACCAGCAACGGCGCCGCGACATCCTTTGCTGGACGAGTCCTCAAGCTGAACCGCTCGAACTTGTCCACCGTGTCACCGGAGCAATTACCGATGTCCACCACGGTTTCGGCAAGATCGACAGCTGGAATCGCAATCACGCATTCGCCGGTATTTTTCAGGGTCCGGTGGCTGAAGTCCCAGGGGCCGATGACGCAACCGATCAACGACGGTGCGTGCTGGATCACCATGTGAAAACCCATCGTCATCACATTCTGCGTGCCCTCAAGGCTCGTCGTCACAAGGACGATCGGGCCGGGTTCGAGCAGGCGATAGGCCTGGGAAGCGGAAATCTCTTTCATCGTGCGGCTCCTTCGCGAGTCTCTTCCCCACACCTATGCGGGGAAGCTGAAAGACGTTCTGGCGTGATTACCAGCCCTGTTCGACCGGCAGAACGAAGAGTTCCGCGACATTCACATGTGCTGGCGCCTGCGCCGCGAAGACGATGGTGTCGCCGATGTCCGCGCCCTGCAGGAACGTCATCTGCTTGGCAAGGTCGTCCATCTGCTTGATATAGCCAGGCTCCGTGATGTGATCGTACAGCTCTGTTGCCACGGCGCCCGGCTGGATGCAGGTCACCCGGATATTGTGCTTCTGGCCCACTTCCATCCGCAGGCCGTCGGAGAACGCAGCCACCGCATGCTTGGTGGCGCAATAAACCGACAGGCCTTTGAAGACCTTGCGGCCAGCAATCGACGACATGTTGAAGATGTGGCCCGAATGTTGATTGATCATCTGCGGCAGAACGGCAGCCGTAGTATTCAGCAGGCCTTTGACATTGACGTCGACCATCCGGTGCCATTCGTCGACTTTGAATTGATCGACATCCGAAAGCGGCATCAGACCGGCATTGTTGACGAGAATGTCGATCGAACCATAGGCACCCACCAGCTTTTTGACGCCGGCTTCGACGGAGGCTGGATCGACAACGTCCATTTCGATCACGAGGGCTTCACCGCCCCTGGAGGCGATCTCCTTTTGGAGGCCTTCAAGCTTGTCGGTGCGACGGGCGGCGATCCCAACCTTCGCGCCGGCCTCGGCGAGCTTCAATGCGGTTGCGGCGCCGATGCCGCTCGAGGCGCCGGTGACCAGCGCGATTTTTCCATCGATATTCGTCATGGTTTATCTCCTTGTCTTGGCGCCCTTCCAACTGAAAGGGCGGTCGTGTTCGACGCGGAGGAACATAAGGAGGAGGGCTTGATCCCTCTCTCGGGACCTTGTGAGACCTGTCGGGATCTTGCTCAAATCAGCAACTCTAACGCATGTCGCGCAAAACTGTGCAGCGGTTTTGCGATAACGACATGTGTAAAAACAAAGACCTAAAGCGCGAGGAGCGAATCTGAAAGATCGCGACGCGCTTCAGCTGCGACGGTAGTCGCTGGGGGAGACGCCGGCCTCCCGGCGGAAAATTTGAGCAAAATGGCTGGGGCTCGAATACCCCACGGACATGCCGATCTCGATGATACTGGTACTGGTTTCCTGCAGAAGTTGCTGGGCCTTGGCGATGCGTTGGCGAATGAAATAATGGGATGGGGAAAGGCCAGTGGCCTTCTTGAAGAGGCGGCTGAAGTGAAACGCGCTCATGCCGGCCGTTTGCGCCAGACGTGCGAGATCAAACGGCTCCTGAAGGTTGGCTTCCATGAATGCAATGGCCCGCCGTAGCTTTGCGCCCGGGAGGGCATTTGACGGCCGTGCCTCTGCGTCAAATGTTGCGTATTGCCGGATAAGATGAACGGCGAGCGTCTGCGCCAATCCCTGCACGAAGAGCCGGCTTCCCTCCCCTTCGGCCGTCAGTTCAGCATGGATCAGTTCCAGCATGCTGGAAAGATGTTGGTCGCGGCCGCCCGATATGTCGCGCAGGCGCATGGCACTGGCAGCCTTGCCGAGAACCGCTTCCGCCACCCGGTCAAACAACGGAACGGAGAGATAGAGATGCATTACCTGGAAAGGTTCGTCTCCCTCGGCATGCCAGCGCATTTCGTATGGCGTTGGCGACCGCGTCAGAAAAAAATCCCCGACTCTGACTGTATTGGCCTCCCACTCCCCACCCAGATCGCGTTCCTCCACGCATGCCTGACCTGAGATCACCCAAACAACGAGAGGCTCGGCGACCGCCGGAACAAGAAAGGGTTGTTGCACTGTCAGGCGGGAAAACACCTGCACGAATAGATCCGTCCAGGCTGGTCCATCCCCGCTGACGAGTGTTCTGCCGGCAATATATGTTTCGAGGCCGGCAGGTGACGTTCGAAGCGGAACCGGCGATATTTCCTCTCGACGATCAACCGTCATTGCTGCTCCGTTTAGATGGCGAGTGCCCATCAGCATGATACGATAGACACTGATCGGCGGGACACAACTCGTCGCGCTGCGTGACAAGGAAAAGTACAACTCCAACGCCGCCAACGGTCGCGGTTCGATTACAGGTACGCGGTCATACAAAGAAGGCGGCATCCCCTCGGATACCGCCCTGCCGGCCGAAAAATAGCGCTGTAAGTCGTCAGCTAGAGTCAGCTAGCTTACGCTACGTTCAGCACGCTCTCCGGCGCGAAGGCCTCGTAGCCCAGCGCGTCGGCGACCGGCTTGCTGGTGATGCGGCCCTTGTGCACGTTGAGGCCGTTCCTCAGATGCTTGTCTTCGGCGATGGCGCGCAGGCCGCGGTCGGCAAGCGCCAGGCCATGAACCAAGGTGGCATTGTTCAGCGCGTGCGCCGAGGTGACCGGCACGGCGCCCGGCATGTTGGCGACGCAATAATGCACGACGCCGTCGACTTCGTAAGTCGGATCGGAATGGGTCGTCGCATGCGAGGTCTCGAAGCAGCCGCCCTGGTCGATGGCGACATCGACGATGACGGAGCCCTTCTTCATGCCGGACAGCATCTCGCGGGTAACGAGCTTCGGAGCGGCAGCACCCGGGATCAGCACGGCGCCGATAATGAGATCGGCCGAGAAGACTTCCTCCTCCAGCGCCTGGATGCTGGAATAACGCGTGTGGATTCGGCCTGCGAAGATATCGTCAAGCTGGCGCAGACGCGGCAGCGACTTGTCGAGGATGCTGACATCGGCGCCGAGGCCGGCGGCCATCCTGGCCGCATGCAGGCCAACGACGCCGCCACCGATGACCGCGACCTTGGCCGGCAACACGCCGGGCACGCCACCGAGCAGGACGCCGAGGCCACCATTGGCCTTCTGCAGCGCCGTCGCTCCTGCCTGGATCGACAGGCGTCCGGCGACCTCCGACATCGGCGCCAGCAACGGCAGGCCGCCGCGCTCGTCAGTCACCGTCTCATAGGCGATCGCGGTGACGCCCGAGGCGATGAGACCCTTGGTCTGTTCGGGATCCGGCGCCAGGTGCAGATAGGTGTAGAGAAGCTGGCCGTCACGGAGCTGCGCCCATTCGGCAGGCTGCGGCTCCTTCACCTTGACGATCATGTCGCACTTTTCGAAGATATCCTTGGCGGAGGCGGCGATCTTGGCGCCAGCCGCGGCATAGGCAGCATCATCAGCGCCGATACCGACGCCTGCCTTGGTCTCCACCCAGACCTCGTGGCCGTGGGCAACATATTCTCGCACCGAAGCCGGCGTCAGGCCGACGCGATATTCATGATTCTTGATTTCCTTCGGGCAACCGACACGCATGGGCGTTTCCTCTCATTTTATCTCCGCGGCCGCGGATTTTTTCAGATGAGGAATCCAACCATCAAGACAGTGAAATGTCCTTGCAAAGACGATTTGCGAAGACGCGATTTTTCGGCGATTATTGCATTCATCCTATCTTTTTTCGAAGGTTCTTCGAATGGCTGATCTCGATACCATCGATCTTGCGATTCTTCGGGCATTGCAGGCCAATGCCCGGATCACCAATGCCGAGCTTGCCGAAAGGATCGGATTGTCGCCTTCGGCCTGTTCGCGCCGGCTCGACATCTTGGAAAGAAGCGGCGTCATCGGCGGCTACCATGCGCGGCTTTCACACAAGGCGCTCGACTACAAGATGATCGCCATCGTGCATATCTCGCTCTCCGGCCAGTTCGCCAAGACGCTGGCGGAATTCGAGGCAGCGGTGAAGCTCTGCCCGAACGTGCTCGTCTGTTACCTCATGTCGGGCGAATACGACTATATCCTCAGGGTCGCCGCCCGCGACCTCGAGGACTATGAGCGGATCCACCGCGACTGGCTGTCGGCCCTGCCCCATGTCGTCAAGATCAATTCCAGCTTCGCGCTCAGAGAAATCATCGACAAGCCGAATGTCGGGCTTTGAGGCCTTGCATCTTCGCCGAAAGCCTGCCCAGACTTTTCACGCTCGCGGGCGTTTCCCGCTCATTGGCAAGTCATGACATCGAAGACCCAAGGCTATATTTTCGTTCTGCTGGCGCTCACCATCTTTTCACTGCAGGACGCCATCTCGAAACATCTGGCGACGGCCTATCCGCCGATCTTCGTGACGATGATCCGCTATTGGGCCTTTGCGCTTTTCACGATCATCCTCGCTTCGAAGATGCGCGGTGGGATCAAGGCGACGGCCCGCACCAAACGCCCCTTCCTGCAGGTGACGCGCGGCGTTCTGCTTGCAGTCCAGGTGGTTCTCGCCATCACCTGCTTTGCCGTGATCGGCCTTGCCCGTTCACAGGCGATCTTTTCCGCGACGCCGATCCTGATCGCGCTGCTGGCGATGCCGATCCTCGGCGAACGGGTCGGGTGGCGGCGGTGGGCAGCGATCGGCGCCGGACTGTTCGGAGTGCTGCTGATCCTGAAGCCCGAAGGCGAATTTTTCGACCTTAAGCTGCTTCTCGCCGTCCTTTCCTGCTTCAACTTCGCCTTCTACGTCATCGCCACCCGCCTGGTCAGCCGCGACGACTCGTCGATGACCAGCTTCTTCTATACCGGCGTCGTCGGCGGCGTCACGATGACGCTGGTTGGGCCGTTCTATTGGAGCTGGATGGCGCCGGGCGACTGGGGCTGGATGGCGCTCGTCTGCATGACCAGCATCTCCAGCCATTATTTCCTGATCCGCGCCTACGATGTTCTCGATGCCGCCGCCGTCCAGCCGCTGACCTATCTGTCACTTGTCTACGCTTCTATCTTCGGCATGGTGATCTATGGCGAAACGCTCAGCTTCAACATGATCGTCGGCTCGGCGATCGTGGTCGCCGCCGGCATCTTCACCGTCTGGCGCGAACATGTGGTGGGACGCAGGGCCGCTGCTGCCAATTGACGTTTCACTGCAATTTTAGCCAAGCCCCTAAAACCATTTCAATTTTCCGGCGCTATGCTCCCTGGCTATATCAAGGGAGACAGTATGACCCGCAACTTGAAAATCACGGCCCGAAAGGCCGATCGGAAAAACTGCCGCGTGTTCGGCCATGTCAAATACCTGAACAGCCAGGTGGATGCCCGCATCCTCAACCTATCGCCAACCGGTGCCGCCCTGGAGATGAAGGGGCCGCTCCATGCTGCCTCCGGCAGCAAGGTGCGCATCGAGGCCGAAAACCTCGGGCTGCTCGAAGGTGTCATCCGCTGGAAGCATAATGGCCGCGTCGGCATCCAGTTCGACGTGAATTCGAATGCGCGGGCGCAGATCTCCTCCTATTTCCRCTTTTTCCATAAGGAGATGCGGCCGGTACTGGCAGTACGCCCGCTGGTTAGAACCGCCGTCAACGTCGAGCGGACGCCCCACTTAACAACATCGACGCCAAACTCGTAAGGTTGCCCGGCCTTTGCGCCGAAGGAGCGGCTGAGATGCTCCAGCGGCTGCGGTTGACGCTGACGCCGAGGGTGACCGCGCCTTGCGTTTGCGGCAGCCTGGCGCCGACTGACTGAACCATAAATTGCATTTCAGAGCCATGACGCTTTTCCGGCGGATTGTTTTGACGTCCTGTCATTTTCGCAGTGTACTCCTCGCCAAATCGTCCTAATTCTGACGGGCCGGACGATGCATGACCCTGAAGGAGAGTTTCCATGTCTTCCAATTTCGATGTTGGCGTAATGAGCCGCCGTTCCCTGCTCGGCGGCCTCGCCGCCACTTCCGCCCTGGTGCTGCTGCATCCTTTCAGCGCCCGCGCCAGCGCCAACCAGGCGCATCTCAGGCTCATGGCAACGACCGACATTCACGTTAATGTCTTCCCCTATGACTATTATGCCGACAAGCCGAACGACACGATGGGTCTTGCGCGCACCGGGACGATCATCGACGGGATCCGCGCCGAGGCTATCAACTCACTGCTGATCGACAATGGCGACGTGCTGCAGGGCAATCCGATGGGCGACTACATGGCCTATCAGCACGGCATGAAGGACGGCGACGTCCATCCGGTGATCAAGGCGATGAACACGCTCGGCTATACGGTTGGCACGCTCGGCAATCACGAGTTCAACTACGGCCTCGACTTCATGTTCAAGGTCCTATCAGGCGCGAACTTCCCCTTCGTCTGCGCCAACCTGACCAAGGGCCAGCTCGCCTCGGACCCGAAGCAGGACGATCTCTTCTTCAAGCCCTACATCATTCTGGAAAAGCAGATCAAAGACGGCGCCGGCAATGAGAGCCCCGTCAAGATCGGCTTCATCGGCTTCGTACCGCCGCAGATCATGCTCTGGGACATCAAGAACCTCGAAGGCAAGGCGCAGACGCGCGACATCGTCGAGGCCGCCAAGGCCTGGGTTCCCGCCATGAAGGAAGCCGGCGCCGATATCATCATTGCGCTCTCGCATTCCGGCATCGACGGCAGCGCACCATCCGAAAAGATGGAGAACGCCTCGCTGCATCTCGCCGCCGTCGATGGGATCGACGCGATCTTCACCGGCCACCAGCATCTCGTCTTCCCCGGCCCGAAGAGCTGGGACGGCGTCGCCAATGCCGACCCCGCCAAGGGTACGCTGCACGGCAAGCCCGCCGTGATGGCCGGCTTCTGGGGCTCGCATCTCGGCCTTATCGACCTGCTGCTCGAAAAGGACGGCAACAGCTGGAAGATCGTCGATTTCACCTCGGAAGCACGGCCGATCTATCATCGCGACGACAAGAAGAAGGTGGTTGCCGACTACGCCGACAAGAAGGACGTGGTCGAAGCCGCCAAGGCCGAGCACGAAGCGACACTTGCCTATGTCCGCACCCCGGTCGGCAAGACGTCAGCACCGCTCTATTCCTACTTCGCACTCGTCGCCGACGATCCCTCGGTGCAGGTCGTCAGCCAAGCCCAGACCTGGTACATCAAGCAGATGCTCGCCGACACCGAGTTCAAGGACCTGCCGGTGCTTTCGGCGGCGGCTCCCTTCAAGGCCGGCGGTCGCGGCGGCGCCGATTACTATACCGATGTTCCGGCCGGCGATATCGCCATCAAGAACGTCGCCGACCTCTATCTCTACCCGAACACGGTGCAGGCTGTTGCCATCACCGGCGCCCAGGTGAAGAACTGGCTCGAAATGTCAGCCGGCATGTTCAATCACATCGAGGCCGGCTCGAACGATGCGGCGCTGCTCAATACCGATTTCCCCTCCTACAATTTCGACGTGATCGACGGCGTCACCTACCAGATCGACCTGTCGCAGCCGCCGAAATATGATTCATCAGGCAAGCCGATCCATCCGGACGCCAACCGCATCCAGAACCTCGCCTTCAACGGCAAGCCGATCGACCCGGCTCAAAAGTTCGTCGTCGTCTCGAACAACTACCGCGCCGGCGGCGGTGGCAATTTCCCTGAGATCACCGCGGATAAGGTGATCTTCCAGGCGCCGGATACCAACCGCGACGTTATCGTCCGCTATATCCATGATCAGGGCACGATCAATCCGTCGGCTGACGCAAACTGGACCTTCAAGCCACTCGCGGGCACGACCGCGACCTTCGAAAGCGGCCCGAAGGCGAAGCAGTTCCTCGCCGAGGTCAAGAGCGTGAAGATCGAGGATGCCGGCGAAGGGGCCGATGGTTTCTCGAAGTTCAGGCTGGTTCTTTAAGCCGAAGAGGATGCCGGCGAAGGCGCGTCCGCCGCGCCTTCGTCATTCGGCCGCGAGCGGTGTCGCGGGTTCCTGGAGTTCCGCCATCTGCGCATGAAAATCGGCCTGGTTCGGGCAATGGGAAAGCCGCGTGCGGAACGCGTCGATCATCCAGGTGGCGGCAGGTCCGGGCGGGTTGGCGAGTTGGCGCACCGAATATATCGGATACTCCCCCTGTTCGTAGGCATCCAGATCGAGATGGACGAGCGTGCCGCCAACGAGATCGTCATGGATCACGGAAGCCGGAAGGCCGCCCCAGCCAAGGCCGGCCTTGATGAGCTGGTGCTTCGTTGCAATATCACTGACGCGCCATGTCTTGTAGGACAGAACGTTGAAATCGCGCCCCTTCGTCCGGCCCGACGCATCGGTGACGACGAGTTGCACTTCCTCGCGGACGTCGCCGAGCGTCAGTGGCCGGCCGATCCCGGCAAGCGGGTGGTTGCGCGCGGCAACCGGCAACATGAAGGAATGACCGATCCGTTCCGTGACGATCGAATCGTCCTGCTTGACGACCGCGCCACCAATCCCGATCGTCGCCTTGCCGCTGAGGACGAGATCCATGACCATTCCGAGCTCGCCGACATTGAGGCTCAACGAAACGGATGGAAACATCTCGCGGAATTCGTGGAGGACGTCCACCAGGGCTCGCGAAGGCACCATGACGCTGATGGCGACCGAAACCTCCGCTTCGAGCCCTTCCCTCAGGCTCTTGACGCGCGCCCGCATGACCTGCAGGTCGCCCAGAATGCGCCGCGCATCCTCCAGCATCGCCTTGCCAGCCTCCGTCAGCCTCGGCTGGCGTGCGCCGAAGCGCTCGAAAAGCGGCACTTCGAGCTGTGCTTCCAGATTGGCGATCGTATAGCTCACGACTGACTGTGCCCGGTTCAGCGCCCGCGAAGCGGCCGAAAAGCTGCCGGTCTCGGCAACGGTCAAAAACACCTGCAATTGGTCCAGAGTCGGGTTCGGCAGCATCTTCTATCCATTCCATCGATAGTTTCGATCGACATTATCACCGTTTTTTCGATAGCAGGCCAGACCTATTTTCCTCATCGAGACTGCGGCTCACCTCCCAGCAACGGGCCGTCAAATCCCATTCGAAAGGAAATGCACCATGTCGTCCATCCTTCTTCTGACGTCCAGCCCGCGCGCCGAATCGCTCTCGACGCCGATCGCCGTCGATCTCGCCGAAAAGCTGAAGAGCCAGAATCCGGGCAGCGTCGTCGTTCGCCGCGACCTTGCCGCCAACCCGCTGCCGCATATCGATGACCTCTTCACCGGCGCGATCCGCAAGCCGCCCGAGGCCCGCACCGCTGAGGAAACCGTTGCCGTCAAGACTTCCGACGAGCTTGTCAACGAACTGCTCGCCGCCGACACGATCGTCATCAGCACCGGCCTCATCAACTTCAACATCTATTCGTCGCTGAAGACCTGGATCGACAACGTCGCCCGTGCCGGGCTGACCTTCAAATACACGGAAAGTGGTCCGGTCGGCCTCGCAACCGGCAAGAAGGTTTATGTGGTGCTCGCCTCGGGTGGCGTCTACTCGCAGGGCCCGGCCGCCGCCTTGAACCATGCCGTACCGTACCTGAAGTCGGTTCTCGGCTTCCTCGGCATCAGCGATATCGAGACCATTTATGTCGAAGGCCTGGCCTTCGGTCCGGAAGCTGCCGAAAAGGCCATCGACGCCGCCAAGTCGCGCGTCCAGGAAATCGCACTGGCGGCCTGATCGGCTCTTCGACGCTCCATGGAACGGCCGGCCTTTGCCGGCCGTTTTTCATTTGTCGATATCGGCGACAAAATCCCGGACCGTTGCCAGGATTTCGGCCGAGAGTTCCTCATCGGACGAAATCCTGGCAAGGCCGACCCCGCCGGTCATCATCGCGAAGGCCATGATCGCCCTGCGCCGCCGTTCGCTATCGTCCGCTCCCGCAGCCTTGCTCGCCAATGACGCGAAATTGCGCCGGAGCCCGTCCGTCGCAATCCCCCGCGCCTTCTCGCCGCTGCGTGATATATCGGAGGTCAGCGCGGCAAAAGGGCAGCCTTCACCGGGATTGTCGCGATGATAGGCGCTCACATARCGATCGGCGACATCGGCAGCCGTCATCTCCGCCGGGTTCACCCCCTCGGCCTCCAGCTTGCGTCCCCATGAATCGAAAGCGGACTGGATCGCCTCGGCGACCAGATCGTCGCGGGAGGCGAAATGCTTGTAGAAGCCGCCGACGGTCAGTCCGGCCTCCTTCATCAGGTCGGCGACGCCAATACCTTCGAGCCCCTCCTCGCGCAGCCGCTTCGACGCGGTCTCGACAATCTTCTCGTGCGTCTTCTGTTTTTCCAGCTGCGAACGACCCATCGGACATCTCCCCGGCACCAATCGAATGAGCATGATGTCGGCCGAAAACCGCTTACACTTTTCGGCATCATGCTTCTCTTGACTCATGTGGATTATCATCATAATCCTTATGGATAACGATCATAATCCAGATCGTTGCCAATTCCAAGAGGAGCATGAATCATGCGTCTAAGAAATAAGGTCGCCCTGATTACCGGCGGAAACAGCGGCATCGGTCTTGCGACCGCCAGGGTCTTCATCGACGAGGGTGCCAGTGTTGTGATCACCGGCCGCAACCCGGAAACGCTCGCTGCCGCCGAAAAGGCGCTCGGGGCCGGTGTGCTGGCGCTGAAGGTCGATGTCACCGATGCCGCCGCCACCGAGAAGGCCTTTGCGGAAGCCGCCGGAAAGGTCGGCAAGTTCGACATCGTCTTCGCCAATGCCGGTATCGGCGGCGCGACGCCGCTCGGCGAGACATCGCCGGAGCAGTTCAACCAGATCATCAGCACCAATCTCACGGCGGTTTTCTTCACCGTGCAATCGGCCCTGCCGCATCTCAATGACGGCGCTTCGGTGATCCTCAACGGTTCGGTGCATGCCGTGCTCGGCGCTCCCGGCTGGTCGGCCTATGCGGCGACCAAGGCGGCGGTCCGTGCAATGACGCGCAATATGGCATCCGAGCTTGCGCCGCGTGGCATCCGCGTCAATCAAGTGACGCCCGGCGGCACGAAGACGCCGATCTGGTCGCCGATGGCCCAGACGGAAGACGCCATGTCGGCACTCGAGGCGCGCATCGGCGGCATGAGCCCGCTCGGCCGCATGAGCGAAGCCGACGAGATCGCCAAGGCGGCGCTCTATCTGGCCTCGGATGATGCGGCCAATGTCACCGGCATCGAGATCACAGTCGACGGCGGCATGACGAGTGCGCCCTCCGGCGCCAAGATCTTCCGCGCTGCCTGAGTGAGCCGGGCTGGGCAGGTCAAGCTTGCCCGGCCCCTCGCCGACCTCGGTCACCCGTCATAGAGTGCTTGTATTGTCTCTTACGGATGCTTTGTTTCGTTCTTGCGTTGCACGGTGGGCAACACGAAAGAGGACGATTGCCAAATTCAGGACGGCAAGCAGGAGCAAGACACAGAGCATGGTCTGGATGCCGGAGGAAACGATCAGATTTCCGGCGATTAGTGGAAAGCCGAAGACGCCGATGGAATAGGCGAGCGAGAATAACAAAAGCGACTGCGGCATAAGGCCAGTTGGAGCCTCATTGGCCGCCAGGCCGTTAATAACGGAATAGGTCAACCCATAGCCCACCCCCAGCATCGTTGCGCCTCCCAGATAGGCAAGCTGATTTGATGTCAGCATCAGGAACAGCAGGATCGATGCCAGCGTCAGGCTTGTCAGGACCAAAAGCGAATAGAGTGGGTCTTTCTTGACCACATATCCCGCCACGAACAGCCGACTCAGAATCGCGGCGGACATGAAGCCGATGAAGAACAGGGAGTAGTCGAACCCGTGCGCCTTGGCGTAGCTGGTCTGAAAGCTGGACAACCCGCCGAAAATCGCGCCGCCGATGCCGACCATAATGATGGAATAGATGGCCTGCGAGCCGATCACCTCACGTGCTGAACCAAACGAGATCTTGTTGACATGAGGCAAAATCTTGCCGGCCTTGGTCAGTCGGATATGGAGCAAAAAGTAAAGCGCACCGCCGGCAAGACTGGCAAGGAACGCAAATGCGAAGGCCGCCTCGATCGGCATCGACCAGCTGGTAGCAATGCGGCCAATGATCGGTCCGGCGCCGATGCCCGACATCATTGATCCCGAAAGCAGGGCAAAAAACCTGATCCGGTGTTCGGGTTCGACGATCGCAGCGACCAGAATGGGTCCGAGCGCATAGAAGGTACCCCAGCCTATGCCGAGGATGAAACCGACCGCCATCAGGCTCAGCCCAACTGAGGGAACCATGGCGAATCCCAGCGCTGACGCGGCAAGAAACAGCCCCGAAACAGCCACCGCCCGCGCCGAGCCGATGGCATCCGCGATGTGGCCGGACAGGATCACGAGAATGACGGTGCTAACAGTCGCAGCCGAAATGATCAGGCCGGCCAGCGCCTCGTCGCCGCCACGCTGGCCAACCAGCACCGGGATCAGAAAGGTCACGCCATAAGCGATCGAAAGAAGAAACCCGCCGATACACAAAACGGTAAACTCGCCGCCATCGACTTTCTTCCGTGCAATTGAATCACTCATGTCTCCACGCCCCTCGCAGGAAAACTCATCCGGGATATTTCCGCAATGGAGATCACGTTTGCATTTTACGAACAAGCCGTTTTTATGTTTCTAATAACCTATTGAAAATACATATATAGACAGGCAAGTGTTTCGGTTTAAGCAACATCCTCAACATCCCCGGCCGAAGCACTGCATCGATCGATAATTAGGAAGCCGACTCCCGCGCCATCAGCATCGATGCGCGCAAGCGTATTCAGGCGAATCTCGAGGATACCTAAGGGTTGGCCACGTTCAGCCAAATGGTGGAAGTGCCTCAATCGAGGCCGGCCGGACCAACTGGGTTGGTCGGGCTAACTGAGTTAGCCGGGCTAACTGAGTTTCACCACGCCGGAGCGGCCGACGACGCAGTTGCGGCCGCTCTTCTTTGCCGCGTAGAGCCTGCCGTCGGCAGCCGTCAGCACGGCGGTGAAATCGACGCCGTCTTCGTCGGCGGTCGCAACGCCGATACTGACCGTGACCGGCCTGTCATCCGGYGTCTTGACGCTGGTCGCGATCGTCCAGCGCAGGCGCTCGGCAAGCAGCAGACCTTCTTCATGGTCGGTGCCCGGACAGACGGCGACGAATTCCTCGCCGCCGAAGCGGAAGACGCGGTCGCTGGAACGCAGTGTCGTACCGAGCCGAGCGGCGATCGCTTTCAGAACCTCGTCGCCCTGGARATGGCCGTAGCCGTCATTGACATCCTTGAAGTGATCGGCGTCGATAATAAGGACGGTGGCGAATAACCCCTGCTTCAGTGCCTCGAGCAGCATCAGCGGCGCTTCCATTTCCATGCGCGTCCGATCGTAGACGCCAGTGAGCATGTCGCGGCCGGTGCGCTCCAGAAGAGCGTTGTAGCGCTCGCGGAACGTCAGGTCGCCGAACACGTCGCTGATGGAGCGTGCGGACCCGGCTGCTCCGCCGCGGCGAATACGATATTCATAGAATGCAAACATCGCCGCGTAGAGGCAGACGGCAAGCATTTTTGCCTTCCAACCGCCCCAGAATGCGGCGATCGGCACGTCTAAGAAATAATGCAGCGCGGCGAAGAAGCCGATCTGGTCGAAGGTCAGCAGCACGAAGCCCGAAATCAGGAAACGTAGGACGACGCGGCGGCGGAAGAAATCGCCGAGTTTTTCGTAAAGCAGAATGATGCCGAGCGAATCGACATAGAGCAGCGCCGTGCCCCAAACCATCAGCCAGCCCATCTCCTTGAGGAAATCGACGTCGGGTGTGTGGTTGGTCGACATCTGCAGCGGCTGGTGCAACTGCAGCACCCAGGCAATACCGACGGTGAGCAGGTTGCCGAGGAACAGGCCGTAGATCGGCTGGCGCACCGTCGCGGCATCCTCCTGCAGGTAAAGCATCAGGATCATCATCAACTTGCCGGAGAAGAAGACGGATGAACCCGGCGACACATCCCCGAACGGCAGCGAGACATAGAAGACCGCCGCCAGATAGGTCTCCATGAAATGCATGACGCCGAGCGCCGTCAGGAAAACCCCGAGACCGAGCCGATGACGGAAATGCAGAAGCGTTACCATCAGCACGAAATAGGCGATGGCTTCGACGACGAAGAGAAGGAGGTTGAGTGTCTCCATCATGAGACCTCGGCTCCGGACGTTCGGCCTCCTGCTGGCGCGGCGATCGCGACGGCGAATCCTTTGGTCAATCGTCCGAAACAGTCAAACACGGGGGGTGTCCTGCAAATCCTGCAGGCGATACCTTTCACCGCAATCCTTTAAGATTGCGTGAGTGAGAAGGCGCTCGCTGGAGCGCACCCGGGTCACACACAGGAATAGTTGCAGCCGGTATCCAGGAGCTATGCCCGGATCCCGATTCAGACCTGACGAAGCTTCTCGCCGTCACCAAAGAGCGACGAACCATGCTGATCGATGATCTGCTGCGCCTTGCGCACTGTGCATTCGATCGCATCGTCGGAGGACGTAAACAGATCGGCGCGGATGAAATTGCGCACTAGCACCTCCTCGCCGACCTTCTTTTCAATGCGGCCGGCAAGGCGATACTGGCTGCCTTCCCTACGCGGTTCGGCATAGATCGTGCAATCGCCGTAAAGCTGCGGCTCGCCGGAAGGGCCTGCCGCTTCCGTAGCCGGTTTGCTGCCGCCGGAGAACATCGAAAAGATATTTGAAATGAACGAAGCCATGCTCCGCCTTTAGCACGGCGATATCGCTGTCGCCAAGTCAAATGATCAAGTTGGCAAGGATCTCGTTTTCGGTAATATCCTCGTAACCCATGCCGGCTGCTTCGAAATTTCCGATCAGCCGGGCGAAATTCTCAGGCGCTTTGGTTTCGATGCCGATCAGGATGGAGCCGAAGTTGCGCGCCGATTTCTTTAGATATTCGAAGCGGGCGATATCGTCGTCGGGGCCGAGCAGATTGAGGAAATCCCGGAGTGCACCAGGGCGCTGGGCGAGCCGCAGGATGAAGTATTTCTTCAGCCCTGCGTAACGCATGGCTCTTTCCTTTACGTCAGGCAGACGCTCGAAATCGAAATTGCCGCCGGAGACGACGGCAACGATGGTCTTGCCGCGGATCGCTTGGCCGTCCATCGCGGCGATCGCCGTCAGCGACAGGGCGCCGGCCGGCTCCAGCACGACGCCCTCGACATTCAGCATCTCCTGAATGGTGACGCAGATGGCGTTCTCCGGCATGAGTTGCACTTGCTCGGCCGGAAAATCGCGAAGAGCCGCGAAATTCAGGTCGCCGATGCGCGCCACTGCAGCGCCATCGACGAAATTGTCGACCTTGGGAAGCGTCGTCACCTTGCCCGCTTCGATGCTGCGCTTAAGGCTCGGCGCGCCGGCCGGCTCAGTGAAGACGAAAGCCGATTTCGGCACCGTGCCGTCGAGATAGCCGGTGATGCCGGCGGCAAGTCCGCCGCCGCCAACCGGCAGGACGACCATGTCCGGCACTGTTCCCTCCGGCAGCTGCTGCATGATTTCGGCGGCGACGGTCGCCTGGCCTTCGATGATGTCGGCATGGTCGAAGGGCGGCACCATGACTCCACCGACCGCCTCCACATGTTCGCGGGCGGCTTGGTAGCACTGGTCGAAGAAGTCGCCGAACAGCCGGATGGTGATGAATTCAGCGCCGAACATACGGGTCTTGTCGATCTTCTGTTGCGGTGTCGTCACCGGCATGAAGACGACGCCCGGCACGCCGAAATGGCGGCAGACGAAGGCAAAGCCTTGGGCGTGATTGCCGGCCGAGGCGCAGACGAAGGTCTTTCCGGAGGCACCCTGCCCGATCGCCTTGCGGAAGAAATTGAAGGCGCCGCGGATCTTGTAGGAGCGCACCGGCGACAGGTCCTCGCGCTTCAGCCAGATATCGGCCCCATAGCGGGCCGAAAGGTGATCATTGAGCTGCAGCGGCGTTGCCGGAAAAAGGCTGCGCATCGCCTCTTCGGCGCTTTCGACATCAAGTCTCGTCACAGGCGTGGTCCATTCTCTCAATTAGCCACCGCCGCTATTGCACAGGCCGACCGGCAAAAGAAAGCCCGTTTCGGCCGTTTCCGGTTCGCTCCCGGACCGGTTCGCTCCGAGGAAGGCTTTCTTAAGCCAATCGCGAAATTGGCGGCACATGAACTGATTTTAACTGTCAATGAAAAGGGCGGCCACTTATATGAAGCTATGATGATCTTTAAATTCGCAAAACCGCTCGCCTGGCTGCTGCTCGCCTTCATCATTTTCGTCACGGTTTCGCCGATCGGAGAGAGGCCGGATACAGTCACGATGGTCGATGTTGACCGCGCGGTTGCCTATCTACTCCTCGGCCTCGCCTTCGCGCTTGCCTATCCGAAACAATGGAAAACGGTGGCCGTGCTGCTGATCGTCGGCGCATTCGCCATCGAATGGCTGCAATATTTCGCGCCGAGCCGCCATCCGCGCCTGCATGACGCGAGCATCAAGGCGATGGGCGCAGCCCTCGGGCTTCTGGCCGGCTGGGTGATTAACAGGTGGCGCGATACGAAGGCGCCAAACGCCCTTCCGTTCGCAGAACGCTGATTATCAGCGGGATCGGCTAGAAAGCGCGCAATTGCACCGCCCAGAAGAACAGTGGTATCGCGGCCATCGCAGTTGCGAGAACAAGCGCGACACTGGTCTTGAAGACGCGGATGCGCCTAGTCCTTGCCCCACTCCAATCGTAAACCATCGTCTTACTCCCACAAGACAACACTTACTCAACCGCCGCGGCGCAATCCTTGCACCGAAAATGCCATATGCAAGCAATAACGCGCTTTTATCCACAAAATACACGCATAATACAAGCATATTCGAACGGGATTATGAAGGTGGTGCGGGCGACGGGGGTCGAACCCGTACAGCCAAGGCCGAGGGATTTTAAGTCCCTTGCGTCTACCAGTTTCGCCACGCCCGCTTGCGGCGTTTTCAATATCTTGCGTCATGGGCGATGGGAAGAGCCACAGCCGTAAAAATCATGCCTGTTTTGGCCAGTTGCACCGCAGAATGATCCGTCACACATTTTCCGCCCGAAAGCCGCGGCCGAACAAGGGGCACTCGGTCTGTCGCGAGAGAAAACGGAAAAGACGCGGCGAGCCTCACGCCCGCCGCGCCTTTGTCATTTCAGTATCAAAGATCAGGCGAGCTTGGCAGCAAGCTTGGCGACATGGGCGCCCTGGTATTTTGCGCCTTCCAGCTCGATCTCGGAAGGCTGGCGCGAGCCGTCGCCGTTGGTGATGGTGGAGGCGCCGTAGGGCGAGCCGCCCTTGACTTCCTCGGTGCCCATCTGGCCCTGGAAGGCATAAGGCAGGCCGGCAACGACCATGCCCTGGTGCAGGAAGGTGGGGATGAAGCCGAGGATGGTCGTTTCCTGGCCGCCGTGCTGGGTTGCCGAAGAGGTGAAGACCGAACCGAGCTTGCCGACGAGTTTGCCGGCGAACCAGAGGCCGCCCGTCTGATCCCAGAAATTGCGCATCTGCGAGGCGACCGTGCCGAAGCGGGTGCCGGCGCCGACGATGATCGCGTCATAGTCCGCCAGTTCGTCAACGGTGGCGATCGGGGCCGCCTGGTCGACCTTGTAATAGGAAGCCTTGGCAACATCTTCCGGAACCAGTTCCGGAACGCGCTTGACGGTGACGTCGGCGCCGGCCGACTTCGCGCCTTCGGCAACGGCATAGGCCATGGTTTCGATATGGCCGTAAGCCGAATAATAAAGGACGAGAACCTTCGCCATCTTCAATCTCCCTTGGAGCACTGGTTGAATTTCTTGACCGAGGAGTTCTATCAGCGCCTGTTTCGGAACACAGCCATGCCGTGAAGAACTCAGTGTTCAACATCCGTAGACGAAAATTCACTTGCGTTTTCATTTCAGCAAAAATGAACGTATCCGGCGGCTGTTTGCAAAGCGGCCGAACGGCACTACCTATTCACCAGCCTCAGATCACGGAACATCCCATGAGCCAAGACATCGTCGTCACCGCCGCCATGCTCGCCATCGGCGACGAACTTCTTTCCGGCCGCACCAAGGATAAAAATATCGGCCACCTCGCCGATTTGCTGACGCTTTCCGGCATCGACCTCAAGGAGGTGCGCATCGTCGCCGACGACGAGGAGGCGATCGTCGAGGCGTTGAACGCGCTTCGCGGCAAATATGATTACGTCTTCACCTCGGGCGGTATCGGGCCGACGCATGACGACATCACCGCCGATGCCATCTCCAAGGCTTTCGGTGTGCCCTGCGAATATGACGAGACGGCAATGACGCTGCTTGCCGAGATGTACCGGCGCCGAGAGATGGAATTCACCGAGGCGCGCCAGCGCATGGCGCGCATGCCGCGAGGGGCTGCGCATATCGCCAATCCGGTCTCAACGGCGCCCGGCTTCATCATCGGCAACGTCCATGTCATGGCCGGCGTGCCGCAGGTCTTCCAGGCGATGGTCGACAATGTGCTGCCGACGCTTCGAAGCGGCACGCCGGTGCTTTCGCTCGCCATCGCCTGCCCTTACGGCGAAGGCGAGATCGGCACGCCCTTGACCGCTATCCAGAAAGCACATCCGGAAACCAGCATCGGTTCCTACCCGCGCTATATCGGCCAGAAATTCTCAACAGAGATCGTCGTGCGCGGCCGCTCGCAGGCGGCAATCGATGCAGCCGGCGCCGAGGTGCAGGCTATGATCGACGCCATCCGCCAAAAGAAGGACATCGCCGAAAACCATTCCGCGGAGGCCTGAGGGAAACGCCGGAACTCAAAGGCCATCCTTGATCCCTATCAAGGAACAGGAGAACGGTCCGGTGCATTCCTTCCCTCGCGCACGCCATTTCAGCGCAAGGAGAATTGATATGTCTTACAAAACCATTCTCGCCATTCTCGATACATCAGACAATAGTGCTGCGGTTGCCGATTTCGCCTTTGCCATTGCTGCTCAAAGCGGCGCCCATGTGATCGGCCTGCATGCCGAAATCATCTCCGCCGTGCCGCTGGTGGCGCCGATGGAAATCCCCGATCCCGTTGCCGTGCAGGCGCTGCAGGACATGGCGCATAGCGAAACGATTGCCGTGGAGCGCATCTTTCGCGCGAAAGCTGAGGCATCAGGCGCCTCCTCCGAATGGCGCAGCTTTGCCACATCCACCGGATACGGCTCCGCACCGCTGATCGAAAGTGCCCGCAGCGCCGACCTCTTGATCGCCTCACAGGCCGACCCGGCCAGACCTTCCGACAGCCACGTCGACGTTGACAGCTTTCTCTTCGAAAGCGGCCGGCCGGTGCTGATGATCCCCTATATCATCCGCCAGCCGAAGCCGATCAAGCGTGTGCTGATTGCCTGGAACGGATCGAAGGAGGCGGCGCGCGCGACCTTCGACGCGCTGCCGATCCTCAAAGCCGCCGACGAGGTGGAGATCTTTTCGGTCGATCCGGCCGACACGGCGCTGCAATCGCCGCTGACCGCAGGCGCCGACATCGCCGCGACGCTTGCTCGTCATGGCGTGAAGACGACGCTTTCGACGGCCCAAAGTGTGGACAAGAGCGCATCCCATGTCATCGAGAACCGGCTTTCGGACAGCAGCATCGACCTTCTCGTCATGGGCGCCTATACACATTCCTGGCTCTGGCAGATGATCTTCGGCGGCACGACCAAGACCCTGCTGCAATCGATGACGGCGCTGACGCTGTTATCGCGTTGATTGGCTGCTCTTGCCTTTTGCCGRCAAATCCCGCTAATTGCGGCGACCGATGACAGCTTCGAGCTCGGCCCCCTCTCGCGCAGTTCCGGCTGCGCGATTTGCGTTTTGCCAATCGCCGCTTCAAGCCCGTCCGGTCGCCGGCAAACGGCGTGTCGTTTTTTCATGCCGCGGAGCAGCCCGATGTCCCTTCCCGATAAAGCCTTTCCCGTTTCCTGGGATCAGTTCCACCGCGATGCGCGCGCCCTTGCCYGGCGGCTTGCCGGCCTTGATCAGACGTTCAAGGCGATCGTCTGCATCACCCGCGGCGGCCTCGTTCCGGCCGCGATCATTTCGCGCGAACTGAATATCCGGCTGATCGAGACCGTCTGCGTCGCGTCCTATCATGACTATGTGAACCAGGGCGACATGGTGCTGCTCAAGGGAATAGCGCCCGAACTTATGGAAAATGGCGGCGAAAGCGTGCTGGTCGTCGACGATCTGACGGATACCGGCAAGACCGCCGCACAGGTGCGCACCATGCTGCCGAAGGCACATTTCGCCTGCGTCTACGCCAAGCCGAAAGGCGTGCCGACCGTCGACACTTTCATCACCGAGGTGAGCCAGGACACCTGGATCTATTTCCCCTGGGACATGGGCTTCACCTATCAGGAGCCGATCGCCAAAGGCGCGGGCTGATCGCCACCGATCACGGCGCGCAACCATCGTATTTACCACTTGAAATTGTTCCAGATTTTGTCAGCGAGGTTTCCCGAATCCGCTATCAGGGTCTGCACATCTATTTTACCTTGACCTAATAGACTTGGCGACGTGCGAATCATGTCAGGTTGCGCTTAAAGCGTGCAACGAACGATGCGACATAAGGAAACAAGATGGCGCGGTGGTGGCATATAAGAACGGTTGTGACCTTCGGGCTGGCGACCTTTCTGTTTCCGCTGGCGCCTGTCCGCGCCGAGCCTGCCTATATTCCCCTCGTGCGCGACTATGTCGACAAGCAGATCCGGCCGATGGTGGAAACGCCCTTGGTGCTGAACGCCATTGCCGAGCAAAACGCGCAATTCGACAATGTTAGCGAAATGGATATGCGGGTGCTCGACGAGACCTACCGGTCGGAGGTCGATCAACACCAGTTGCATATGGTCAAGCTGCTGCTCGACAAATCCGTGTCGCACTACCTGAAAGCCAGGCAAGACACCTCGCAAGGGGTGATCGTCGAATTTTTCGTCACCGACTCGCATGGGCTGAATGTCGGGCAGAGCACCATCACCGCCGACTATTGGCAGGGCGATGAGGAGAAATATCTTAGAACCTTCGCCAACAGTTCCCGGGAGATCTTCATCGACCGGGCCGAACGCAACGAATCCACCCAGAATCTCGAAACRCAGGCCAGCTTCGTCGTCATGGACGAAGAGAACAGGCCGATTGGCGTCGCCATCGTCACCATCGCCATCGATGCGCTCTAAGAGCATGTCGCGCAAAAGTGTACGGTTTTGCGATAACGACGCGCTTTAGGAGCGCTGATTTCACCGGCGAATCGGCATGCGCATTTGCGCCGGAAATGCCATCACAAGATTTGCCGCAGGACGCTTTTTTGCCGTTTCGACCTTTTCCTTAGCCGGCAACACCTGCAAGCCATTGTAATTTCAGCGCTCCCCGGCTTTCCCCAATCTCCACAGGCGCATCCACAACATGTTGTGGTTAGCAATCAATTAAAAGCCAGCCCTTGACGGAATCAGCTGTTTCAAACTTTACTGTTACTGATGTTGCGGCGGCGACAGGACCGGAGGTAACGAGCCCGGTTCCCTTTTGAAAATTAGGACGCAGAATCAGGGCGATGGACCGGGAACGGTTCAGGCCTGACAGGTTTTTGCGCGGTTTTCAGCCTCCAAAAAAAGTGACATCGGGGCTGGCGATAATAAGCTGTTAATACTATATTTAGTGTTTGCAGCCACCATCACCACAAGATACAGGAAGATCATCTCCGGATGACACCCCTGTCACGATACGGAAACGAGACTGGCTGCACGACCAAAAAAGTGCCGCCGGATAGAAATTTTGCGCCCCGGTCGCGGGGACCGGGCGCCAACACGAGGTCAAGACCATGCGCATCGAACGTCGTTTCACGAAGGCCGGCCAAGGCGCCTATGCGGATATCGAATTCCGCAAGGCGACGAGCGAGATCAAGAACCCTGACGGTTCGATCGTGTTCCGCCTCGAGAATATCGACGTTCCCGCGCAGTTCTCCCAGGTCGCGACCGACGTTMTGGCGCAGAAGTATTTCCGCAAGGCCGGTGTTCCCACCCGACTGAAGAAGGTCGAGGAAAACGACGTTCCTTCCTTCCTGTGGCGCTCCGTTCCCGACGATGCTGCGCTGAAGACCCTGTCCAAGGACGAGCAGACCGGCTCCGAAATCGATGCGCGCCAGGTCTTCGACCGTCTTGCCGGCACCTGGACCTATTGGGGCTGGAAGGGCGGCTATTTCTCCTCCGAGGAAGATGCCTCGGCCTTCAAGGACGAGCTTGCCTATATGCTCGCCACCCAGCGCGTCGCCCCGAACTCGCCGCAGTGGTTCAACACCGGCCTGCACTGGGCCTACGGCATCGACGGCCCCGGCCAGGGCCATTTCTATGTCGACCCCTTCACCGGCAAGCTGACCAAGTCCAAGTCGGCCTACGAACACCCGCAGCCGCATGCCTGCTTCATCCAGTCCGTCGAGGACGATCTCGTCAACGAAGGCGGCATCATGGACCTCTGGGTGCGTGAAGCGCGCCTGTTCAAATACGGCTCCGGCACCGGCTCCAACTTCTCGATGCTGCGCGGCGAAGGCGAAAAGCTTTCCGGCGGCGGTCGTTCCTCCGGCCTGATGAGCTTCCTGAAGATCGGCGACCGTGCCGCCGGCGCCATCAAATCGGGCGGCACGACGCGCCGCGCCGCCAAGATGGTGGTCGTCGACATCGACCATCCGGATATCGAGGAATACATCAACTGGAAGGTCAAGGAAGAGCAGAAGGTTGCGGCTCTCGTGACCGGCTCGAAGGTCGTCGCCAAGCATCTGAAGGCGATCATGAAGGCCTGCTTCAATTGCGAAGGCGGCGATAACGGCGATTGCTACGACCCCAACAAGAACCCTGCCCTGAAGCGCGAAATCCGCGCCGCCAAGAAGGATCAGGTTCCCGAGAACTACGTCCAGCGCGTCATCCAGTTCGCCCGCCAGGGCTACAAGGATCTCCAATTCAAGACCTACGACACGGATTKGGATTCGGAAGCCTACCTCACGGTATCGGGCCAGAACTCCAACAATTCCGTATCGATCAAGGACGACTTCCTGCGCGCCGTCGAGAATGATGGCGAATGGAACCTGACCGCACGCAAGGACGGCCGGGTGATGAAGACGCTGAAGGCCCGCGATCTCTGGGAAACCATCTCCTACGCTGCCTGGGCTTCGGCCGATCCGGGCATCCACTTCAACACGACGATGAACGACTGGCACACCTCGCCGGCCGGCGGCCCGATCCGCGGCTCGAACCCGTGCTCGGAATACATGTTCCTCGACGACACGGCCTGCAACCTTGCCTCGCTGAACCTGCTGCAGTTCAAGGACAAGGCCACCAAGCGCATCAACATCGCCGATTACGAACATGCGGTTCGCCTGTGGACAGTCGTGCTCGAAGTCTCGGTGATGATGGCGCAGTTCCCGTCGAAGCGCATTGCCGAACTCTCCTACGAATACCGCACGCTCGGCCTTGGCTACGCCAATATCGGCGGCCTGCTGATGTCGTCAGGCATTCCCTATGACTCCACTGAGGCCCGCGCCATCGCAGGGTCGCTGACCGCGATCATGACCGGCATCTGCTATGCGACCTCGGCCGAAATGGCTGCCGAACTTGGGCCCTTCCCGAACTTCGCACCGAATCGCGAGAGCATGCTCAAGGTCATTCGCAACCATCGCCGTGCCGCGCATGGCGAGAGCTCCGGCTATGAGGCCCTGTCGATCAACCCGGTCGCGCTGATCCATTCGGAAAACCCGGACCAGGATCTCGTCGCCCACGCCAAATCGGCCTGGGACAAGGCGCTCGAGCTCGGTGAACAGCATGGCTACCGCAATGCCCAGGTCTCGGTCATCGCGCCCACGGGCACGATCGGTCTCGTCATGGATTGCGACACCACCGGCATCGAGCCCGACTTTGCCCTCGTCAAGTTCAAGAAGCTCGCCGGCGGCGGCTACTTCAAGATCATCAACCGCGCCGTGCCCGACGCGCTGCGCACGCTCGGCTATTCGGAAAGCCAGATCGCCGAGATCGAGGCCTATGCCGTCGGCCACGGCAACCTGAACCAGGCACCGGCCGTCAATCCGTCGACGCTGAAGACCAAGGGCTTCACCGACGAGAAGGTCGAAGCCGTCAACGCCGCGCTGAAGAGCGCCTTCGACATCAAGTTCGTCTTCAACCAGTGGACGCTCGGCGCCGACTTCCTGAAGGAGACGCTGAAGGTTTCCGACGAACAGCTCGCCGACATGAGCTTCAGCCTGCTCGACCATATCGGCTTCTCGAAGAAGGACATCGAAGCCGCCAACATCCATGTCTGCGGTGCGATGACACTGGAAGGCGCGCCCTTCCTCAAGAATGAGCACCTGCCGGTCTTCGATTGCGCCAATCCGTGCGGCAAGGTCGGCAAGCGCTACCTCTCGGTCGAAAGCCATATCCGCATGATGGCGGCTGCCCAGCCGTTCATCTCCGGCGCAATTTCCAAGACGATCAACATGCCGAACGAGGCGACCGTCGAGGATTGCAAGAACGCCTACATGCTCTCCTGGAAGCTTGGCCTCAAGGCCAACGCGCTCTATCGCGACGGCTCGAAACTGTCGCAGCCGCTCAACTCCTCGCTGATCGAGGACGAAGACGACGAGGATGCGCTGGAGGAACTGCTGCAGGCGCCGCTGGCCGCCCAGGCCGTTACCGTCACCGAGAAGATCATCGAGCGGGTGATCGAACGAGTTTCGCGCGAACGCGAGAAGCTGCCGAACCGCCGCCAGGGCTATACCCAGAAGGCCGCCGTCGGCGGACACAAGGTCTATCTCCGCACCGGCGAATTCGGCGACGGCCGCATCGGCGAGATCTTCATCGACATGCACAAAGAAGGCGCTGCCTTCCGTGCGATGATGAACAATTTCGCCATCGCCATCTCGCTCGGCCTGCAATATGGCGTGCCGCTCGAGGAATATGTCGAGGCCTTCACCTTCACCAAGTTCGAGCCGGCCGGCATGGTCATCGGCAATGACGCGATCAAGAACGCCACCTCGATCCTCGATTATGTCTTCCGCGAACTTGCCGTCTCCTATCTCGGCCGGCATGACCTCGCGCATGTCGATACGTCGGATTTCTCAAACACGGCGCTCGGCAAGGGTATCCAGGAAGGCAAGACCAACCTGCTCTCCACCGGCTGGACCCGCGGCTACAAGCCGACGCTGGTGTCCGGCACCGGCGGCGAACGCCAGGCAGGCGAACCCAAGGGTGCGGCGACCGCCGCCCCTGCCCGCGCCGCCTCCACCGGCACCGTGACTGCCTTTGCAGGCGCCGCTGCCCGCAAGCTGGAGCCGACGGTCGCCATCGCCACCTCCGAAATCGTCGCCTTCAAGCGCGATTACGAGGAGCGCGCCAAGGAATTGGCGGAAGAGATCGCCGAAGAGGTGACCGAGGAACTCACCAGCGACGCAACGGCGTTGTTCTCCGACAAGGCGGCAGCCGACGCGGCAACGGCGAAATCCGAAGCCAAGAAGCGCGAAGCCGAACGCCGCCAACGCTCGATCATGCAGGGCTATACCGGCAACATGTGCTCGGAGTGCCAGAACTTCACGATGGTGCGGAATGGCACTTGCGAGAAGTGCGACACCTGTGGTGCGACGAGCGGGTGCAGCTGAGTAGGCTTACCTACTTGTAGGCAGCCAGTGATTTTGACGAGCAGCCACTAAAATGACGCAGTAACAGGAAGGCCGCAACACCCTTGCGGCCTTCCAAAATTCCCAAGGTCTGAAGAGTTGGCGGCTTGAGAGATCACAAGGAAACGACAAGCAGAAAAAAGGAAGCATAAACACAATAGGACGGCACGGAACGGGAAAGTAACGATTGCTTTTTAGGTAACCGGTCGACCGATAAACTTCGAAAGAAGACGGCATGCATTCAAAAGAGATTTCATACTGGGTTCGCATGCAACACTGTACTATTGGAGATCTTCCATATTCATTGGTAGATTCCCTCAGGTCGAAGATTTAAGAGGTGTTCCATGTCAGGAGCATCCGAGGCCGTGGACGAGCAGCTCCTAGCAGACAAGAGCACTAGGCGTCGCCCTTCCCTTCCGCAGAATGTCAAAGCGATCGTCTGGGCGCGTGCGGCCGGCCGGTGTGAGTTCCGCGGCTGCAACTGCAACCTGATCGGCGATCTGTTGACGGGGAAAGACGATCTCAACAGGGCTTACATCGCACACATCGTCTCTGACGCCCCAAAGGGCCCGCGTGGCGACGACGTTCTCTCGCCTCAGCTCTCCATCGATCCCACAAACCTGATGCTACTATGCGACACCCATCACAGGCTGATCGATGGCAGTTCGACGTGGCGAGAGTACCCCGACGATATTCTTCGGGAGATGAAGGCCGAGCACGAGGACCGCATTGAAGGCGTCACGTCGATCGCGCGCGATCGTGGGTCCCATGTCATTCGCTTCGCAGCCGGCATCGGCAAGAACGAGTCACCGGTGAACACTGACGCAGTTAAAGAGGCGCTACTGCCGGAGTTCTATCCCATCCGAAACGGCATGATAGACTTGGATGTCCCCGATCTTGGCATCCCTGACAGCGACCCGGCCTATTGGCCGCTCCACCAGCGCCTCCTTCGCGAGAAGTATCAGGAGCGGGTCAAGGGACGGCTTGAGCGAAACGAGATCAACCGGCTGACCGTGTTCGGCCTCGCTCCGATGCCGCTGTTGATCGAGCTCGGCCGGCTGATATCCGATATTTCGGAAGCAAACGTCCGGCAGCGGGTCCGCGAGCCGACTACCTGGGAATGGCAGCCTGAACCTGGGAACATGGAGCTCGTTCGAGAATCGCCCGCTTCCAACCGATCAGTGATCGCTCTGAAGCTGGGCGTCAGCGGACCGATCGACGACCACCGCATCACGGCCGCCCTCGGCGAAGACGTATCAATATGGTCTCTGTCCGCAAAAGACGCCAACAACGACGTTCTCCGCACCCGGAGCGATCTTGTTTTGTGGCGAAAGGACCTCAGGGCCGTTTTCGAAGCCATCAAGGACCGCCACGGAAACGCCGACATCATACACCTCTTCCCTGCGATCCCAGTCTCCGCAGCGATAGAGGTCGGCCGGGTATGGATGCCGAAGGCCCACCTCCCGATGCGCATCTACGACCATAACCGGGCGCTAGGCGGCTTCCGTCAGACCCTCGACATCGTTCATCAAGCATAGGAGCCATCCGATGAACTATACGGATCCCGTCCTTCGCGAGATCGCCGCCTTCAGTCCGCTCGACGTCCTGCTCGCAGACATCGCAGTCCGCATTCAGCTTACACCGACAGACCATCGTCTTGCCGTGGGCCACTACAACGCGATCCATCAATGGTTGGAACGGGACGACAGTCCGTTCTCAGGCCTCATCGAATCCTTCTATGCGCAAGGCGGGTTCTCCATCGGCGCGACCACGGCGCGGCATGCTGAAGACGCCGACTTCGATATCGACGCCATGGTTCAGGTGAGCTTGCATCCGGAAACCGACCCTGAGCACGTCCTGTCTACGCTCCACACCGCCATCCGGGGCGAACCCGGTTCCCGCTACTACGACAAGACGGAGCGGAAGAGCCGTTGCGTCACGGTGAATTACGACGGCATGCATCTTGACGTAACGCCTGCCGTTCTCATCCCGTCGCTCGAAGAGCGGACGAGCTTCATCTTCCACTCCAAGAAGACGGGGAGCGGCTTCGACAAGGCACGGCTTGTCGCAAACCCGTGGGGCTTCGCGAGATGGTTTCTAAGGCAGACGCCACCGGAAGCCGCGTTCGGCCAGTTCTTCGAACGGCAGACTTTGGACTACGACCGGCTTCGCGTTACCAAGGCAGAGTCTGAGGCCGACCCGGTCCCCAACCAGGATCCAGCTTATCGCAAATCTCGGGCTATGATCGCGCTTCAGCTCGTGAAGCGTTGGAGAAACCTCGCGTACGACGCACGACATGGCGCGCTGCGGCTGCCCCCGTCCGTCGTTCTGGCCCACTCCGTCGCCGTGAACGCGAACAGGACGTCGAGCCTATCCGAGGAACTGCTCCATCAGGTAGTCTCCCTTATTTCGGCACTCGAAGCGGCCGAACGTAAGGGAACGACCTACAAGGCAGTCAATCCAGCATGTGTTCCTTACGACATTCTGACAGACCGCTGGCCAGAGGATCTTAATTGTCAACGCATCTTCATCGACGAGCTGCGCGCCTTCGCGGTCGACATTCAGCGGCTGCGTAGCGGCCTGTCCGTGCCGGAAATGCGCAAGACGCTGGAGAAACTTTTCGGCGAACGGCCGGCAGCAGATTCGGTCCGGAAGTTTATGGACAATCAGGTGTCCGCGGATCGAAACGGCGTTGCCGCACATGTCCCTTCGACGGGAACTGTGGCCGCCGTGACTTCAATTGCGACTCCGACCTATGCCCGTCCTACCCCGAGAACCTCTCCCTGGGGAGACTGACAACTGGCGTGGTATTCGATTGCAGAGCAGGACGCCCGGCTCCGTTCCGTCTATCCGGGATTTCGGTTGACGTTCGACGGCGGGTGGTTTGCGACCTGGGAAGGAACCCTGACCCCGATCGCTCAGTCCTACCGGATCTGGATCAGGTACTTTCCGGAACGATATCTCGACGAGGTGACCATTTCACATCCTTATGTGACGGTGAAGGTGCTCGATCCTCTGATCGCACCCGACCCGCGCGGAACAGGCGAGCGGACACCGCACGTTTACAGATACCATCAGCCTGCCCACAGTCCCGCTCTTTGTGCGTGGGATCCGACGGACGAGCCGTTCAGTCCCGCCGTCTTCGTCGCAGATCATGTCATTCCCGCCGTTGTAAGGTGGCTGGTTTTCTATGAGGACTGGCTTGACACGGGTGTCTGGAGAGGCGGGGGAAAGCACCCAGACCCCGACGCCGCAATGCTAGCTCGGTCGAGTGCTCTCACGGCAGGGGATGCATTCTTGAAAGTGCGAAGTTACGGCACTGCCCTCGAGCGTCGCGTGACCGATGAAACCGGGTCGGCGACATCAGCGATCACGATCTGTCGAGCCGCTTGGGGATGGTTCCCGAGTGCGCTGGATTACGTTCAGTACAGCTACCACAGAAGGTTCGGTATCAGCCTAGGAAGAACGATCGTGGTCAGGTGACATCGGCATTCCAGTGGTTCAAACCAAGGTGCCGATCAAAGTGCCGCCGGCTTCCAACGTTTCTGTATAATTCTTACCCTTCGCTCGCCGAATCCTTTTCAGCCGTGGGAGATTTCACGCTCCCACCAAGCATTCGTCAGAATCCAGTGAACAACCAAGGATTGGAACTTCGAATATTCGGAAAGGCTATTGCATCCATGCCGCGATCATATTGAACTTCGGACACTTATGGATGAGGGGCTATGAGTTACCGGACGATACTACTTGACGATATGCTGGTTAACCTAGCGAACGATCGGCACGGCGAGTTGGAAAACGAAACCGCCGCCATCGGGTGGCTGTTTTCAAACCATCTCGGCCAGATGCGCAAGCTTGCCGAAGATATCGTTAGCTCCAAGGTACTGTACGAGCCTCCCCTTGTTTACCAGGAAGGATCGCACTTCGTCGTCTATGACGGCAATCGTCGAACGACCTGCCTAAAACTGCTCGCCGACCCGAGGCGGTCGCCAAATGCGGAGTTGCGCGATTTCTTCGTCAAACTTCGGGCTGAGTGGATGGGTGCCTTCCCGGATCGGATCATGTGTCGCGTCGAGACCGATCGAGATGAGATCGACGAAATTCTCTACCGGCGTCACACGGGGAGCCAGGGAGGTGTCGGCCAAAGCACCTGGGATGACCGGCAGAAGGCAACATTCGTCAATCGGACCGGTAAAGGCGGAAAGCTCAACGTCGCTGACGAGATTGAGACCAGGTTAAGAAACGCGGGTCTTCTCCCCAAAAAAGGGCGCATTCCTCGCAGCAATTTGAATCGCCTCCTGTCCGGCGAAGTATTTAGAAATCGTGTCGGGATTTCCACGGCGAAGGGACGATTCGAGTTTATCCGGACGGAAGAAGCCTCCTTGAAGGCACTTGCCCGTATTGCCGACGATCTTGCTCACCGCCGAAAGACGCTCGACGATGTGTGGGATGTCGACAAGAAGTCCGAGTACCTCAACGAACTCGACAAGGAAGGCGTCCTGCCGACTGCGGCTGACCTCTTGACATCGGGACCGCTAAAATCGGCGAAGGCGGTGAAGACGGTGGGCGCCACAACTGTTCCTTTGGCAAGTTCCGCACCGGGCAACGTGGTCTCCTTGGGAGCCTCACGCTCATCCAAACCTCCAAGACGAACCACGCTGATCCTGCATCACGACTACGGCATCGCGTGGACCGGACGCCTCCAGCGGCAGAGGTCCATCTGGGAGGAGCTTCAGTTCAAGCTGGACCTGAACGAACACCCGAATGCCATCGCGGTTCTGTGCCGAGTGCTGCTTGAGCTGTCCGTCGACAACTACATCAAGCAGACGAAGCTGGCGACGGCGGCCGAAAACGACGCCCTCGTGAAGAAGCTAGTGGCGTGCGCGGAAGATCTCAACACCCGTGGCAAGGTGGACAAGCGCTACGTCGAAGTCGTGAGAAAAGCGCGTACGATGGACGCTATCGTGTCCGTCGACACTCTAAACAAGTATGTTCATTCGTCGAACCTTGCACCCACCGGGGAACATCTTTGCGCACTCTGGGACACATTCTCAGAACTCGTCGTGAACTGCCTCAATGAATAGCCGGTAAAGATTGATTAAGCGCCGGCGCGGGCACCATCGCGCTATCTTCCTAGGCAGCCTTTTCGGGAACGCGTTCGTCGATTAGGCCCGTAGACAACCACTGGACGGCAAGTCTGACGGCGCGCTCATAGGAAAGACGTTGCCCCTCACCGATCCTCTTACCGGGGGTCCACTCAGCGTCGTCACAGATGAACTGCGCACCTTCTCCACGGTATCTGTTGATCGTCAATGTCCATCCGTCGTCACTTCCGGGACCGCTCAGCACGACGTCCCGCCTTGCGCCAGTTTCGGCGTAGGTCGCTACGTATCGCCAAAGATTGCTCGGACCGAAAGAAACATCGAACTCCTCCATAGCTTTTGCAACGAGAACAGCGAGCGGCTCTTCGACGACTTGCAAGACCGACAGCGATACCGGTTCGAGATGGTTGGAGGTCATGTCTGTCATCGCTTCGGTGCCCCTCACATTCGGTCGATCGGTTCGCCAAGCTGTAAATGATCGCGCGTTGCGAAAAGCGCCTTGGTTTCATTAAAAGTCATCGAAAATGCCAGATAGTCAGTTTCAATTTGAGGCATGACATTCGCGCGCCGGAAACGTTTGGGCGCTATTGCTTGCCATAAAACCGAGAGGACGTCCTTTGAAGACCTATGCCATAGGCGATGTACATGGCCGCGCCGACCTATTGGAGGCACTGCTTTCCCATATCGAAGAAAACGGTCCGAATGGCGGCGGCCACCGGGTCATCTTCCTGGGTGACATCATCGATCGCGGTCCGGATAGCATGAAGGCGATGGACATGGTGGTAAGCGAGCTCAGCCAGAATCCGGAAAGCCGCCTGATCCTCGGTAACCACGAGGAATTCATGCTCCTCTTCCTGGACCGGCCCGACAAGCGCGAGATAGTCTTCGACCACTGGATGAGGAACGGCGGCCTGGCTGCCGCGGCGTCCTACGGATTGGATGTAGGGGGGCGATACGGCCGCATTGAGGAGGCTCACGAGTCCTTGCTGGAACTTCTCCATCGGAAGCGGGACCACATAGACGCGATGCGACGGGCCGCTTCTCTGATCAACGACGGCGCCAACGTCTTCGTCCATGCCGGCCTTCGGCCGGGCGTCCCTCTCGAGCAGCAGACTACAAAGGACTTGCGCACCATCCGCTCGGGTTTTCTGGACAACGATTTCGACTTCGGCGCGATGGTTGTCCACGGTCACACCGTGACGGTCTCTGGTCTGCCTGAGATTCGCCGAACAAGGATTGCACTCGATACCGGTGCGGGTGCAGGCGGATGCCTCTCGATGATGATGGTCGATGACGACGGAGCAAGAACCTTCTTCCAGTCGGGTTCGGCCCGCGAGGTCGTGAAAGTCGAACTTTCCCAACGGCCGGACGAACATTGACGCTCGATGGCATCGTTTGCAGGATTCACTAGCCATGACTCCGATCCAACCGAGTGACAGGGAAATGCCAGGGAGCGGTTGACGGGCGGGATTGATACTAGAGAACTGCCGGCATCTTCGCAGGCCAGGCGCCTACTAGCTCCTCCAGCGTCGGCGTCCTCCACAATCCCCATACGTGATCGTCCGCCACGCCCGGATAGCTGCCAAACCAACTGCGGCAATCAAATAGTAACAGTGAGAGCGGTGAAGCCGTTTTCTCACGACACTGGCAGCGGATTAGGAGTGATGGAAATCTGCAATGAGGTCATCGACGTCGGTAGAATCAGGCGACGGCCAAAGAACGCGTCAATGGAAACCAACCTTTTCTTGTGCCTAAACACGCCTGACGGATCACGAGTAGAAGTTAGTGATCAAAGCCACGAAGCTCTGGGCAAGTTCATCGTTTTTCGACGTGTGAGGGATTTTGAGGCTGTCTTGGTCCTCTGCAACCGCGTTCGTGACGTTGGTGAAGAAATGGTGATAGTCACTATGGAGGTCGATTGCGACCGTTTGTGATGGCGATCCCTCCCAGAACATCGTGATCGCCAGCGTTTTATTGTAGGCCCGCATACTGATGTCGAGACCATGACCGTATTTCGGAGGTTCGCTGATATAAGGCCCCTCCCACTCCAATTGATAATCCGGGTCTTGCTTCAAATCGATGATGCTGAACGCCGAGTTCAAAACCCGAATGAGATACAAAGTCAGGGTCAGGAACGTCTGCTCATCCGCTGAAATCGTCTTATCACGGGCGTCGATCGCCCTGTCGAGCTTGTCCCGCAGATCGATTTCAAATGCAGAAAGGTCTATCGCCATCAGGTCTTTCCTCGGTTTTAGAAGGAGCACGCGCTCGCTTAGAGTGCGCCTCACGACATAGTCGGCCGCAGGGGCCCGAAAGTCTCCATGGGTATTGACGAAAATCGATAAGATCTCAACTGTATCGTTTCCGTTTTAATCTCATTCGCATAAAGATTAAGCCAATCCCAATAATTTGAGGTTGCAAACAATTTTAATGACACGCTTGCCGGTCCGGCAACGAATGTCCCGATATGACACGTGGGAATTTCACATGCGAGACATTGCGGATGACGGATTTGAGAAGCGAAGCACTCAGCAAGGCGAAGAAGGCGATCCGGAGCCTTCAACAGCAGATGTCTGACCGCCTGTTCAAGATGGCCCACGAAGTCGAAGGACTGCTTGAGCATCTGTCGCCGAAGGAAGTGGTACACTTTCTTCATGCCGGCTGCGAAATGGATGTCGCCGAGGCAGGCACATATGTGAAGTTGACGAAGACCTTAAAGAGCTCCGAGGAGTTGCTGCGCGAAGCACGCGTTCAGTTTCCAGTCCTGAAAGCTTTGGCCGCCTCGGACGACGAAGCGCGGAGCGAGGCCATTTCCCGGATTGCCGGTGGCGCAACATTGGGTGTGAGGGATGTATCCGCCATCCGGGCCAATCTTCGGAGTAGGAAAAAGACGTTCGCGGAGCAGTATGCCACGGCCGGCTTCCAGAGCTCGTCGAAGGCGGCGCGTCGCAGAGCGGTCGATAACGTGCGCGTAGTCGACAAGGCTGCCACGGAACTCCTTGCCCTCCTCCACGCATACCGCCCGAAGAGTATGACCGACGAGCAACGCTCGGACGCCCATGCGAACATCCGAGCGTCAGCAGCAGCTCTTCTTCCGAACTTCATCTCTGCCTATGGCACGTATGACCTTCCGCTCGCAAACGTCTTAAAGCTTCCGCAGCGTGCGACCGAACGTCATCTATCCCTCGCCTACGCCGCCATCGGCGCTCTTGCCGAAGGACGCTTTGGCGGGGACTACGGGCTTGCCCTCGACAGATCCAGTCTGGAAGCGCAGTGGGCGACGCATTTCCAAGAGTGCATCCAACCGATCACGTCGACCGTCGCGCCGATCATGTATGACGTCGCTATGAAAGAGCCGGCGCCACTAACTCGTCTTCCCAATCAGAAGCTGACCGTCGTCGAATTGTGCGCGGGCGCGGGTGGAATGTCGCTGGGTCTGGAGGATGCAGGGTTTCATCCCCTCGCCCTTTTCGAGTTCGACAAACATGCCGCCGCTACGCTGCGGCTGAATAGACCCTTCTGGGATGTGGTCGAGGGCGACATCCGCCAAGTGGACTTCACGAAATATAGATCGGCCGGCGTGGACCTTCTCGTGGGAGGCCCGCCGTGTCAGCCATATTCCATAGATGGCAAGGGTCTCGGCAAGGAGGACCCCAGAGATCTGCTACTCGAATGTGCGCGCGCCGTKCGCGAGATGCTGCCGCGGGCCTTCGTCTTTGAGAACGTCTCTGGTCTCCTGAATGCGAGACATGCAGACCATCTCGGGAACTTCCTGAAGCAGTTGAAGAAGTCTGGCTATGCCGTTCAAATCGTACGCATGGAGGCGGAAGAGTATGGCGTCGCCCAGGAACGTACCCGAATGCTGTTCGTTGGAATGCGCCAAAAATCTATGGGCGCCTTCCGTGCTCCGCCGACATTCCCCAATTGGCGGTCCAACCTCGGTGACGTCCTCGAAGACTTGATGGCCGCCAACGGCTGGACGGGCGCCACGGATTGGGCGGAAGCCCGCCGCAACTATGTGGTCGTTCGCAATGGCATCGAACTACGAGGAGCGTTGGCCTCGACAGTAGTCGGGCGAAAGGGAGGCTCTCGCGAGAAGGAGGCAGCGCGCTGGGCGAGGAAGGGCATCGACATCGCCACCGTCGCCGACGCCGCACCAACACAGGAGGAAGCTGACAAGGGCGGCGCAGGATTCCTGCCTCAACTTACGCTTCGGATGCGTGCCCGGCTTCAGGGGTTCCCGGATTACTGGGACTTCGTAGGCGGCAAGGATTCGACCGCTCGGCAGGTCGGAAATGCGGTTCCTCCCGTGATCGGTCAGGCAATCGGGCTTGCGGTGCGGTCGGCTTTGACCGGGAAGCGATTTGACTATTCGGTCATGCTGCGGGAGCGAGGCTGCATCGAAGAGCCATTTGGACGGCGCATCATCGATGCTCCTCCCATCGTCCCGTCCCTTCAATCGAAAGGCGTCGGCGACGTAGATGGATCGGCGACGGCTGTGATCACTGCGTGACACGACGCATGACCTCCGCCAGAGTTGGCGGAGGATCGGCCAGGATATCCAAAAGATCATCGAACGAAATCAGGCAGATTTCACCCTCTCCGTATACGTCGATAAACCGTGGCGTACCGGAGAGGGCGTCGACGGACATCGTCAGCAGTACTCTCCTGGCCTGTCGGATCGGCGCGGCGTCGCCACCGACGTCCTTCAGCACTTGGGCGATCAACTCCTTGCGGCCTGCCAGCACCTTGCTCTTCAGGCCTTTGACGACGAGCTTCCAGGAAGATTCCTTCGCCCCTGTCATGGCGACCTCTCCCACAGCTTCGCCGACATCATCTGCTCCACTTCCTTCCCGTCGAGACGACCCTTGGCGGCCAGTTGCGACGCCACCAATTCAATGACGCCGACATGTTCCTCGACGATGGTTCGCGCGCGCTTCCACTGCTTCAAGAGAACCTGTTCGACCCGCTCGCGCACGGCAGGAATTCGGCGGCGAAGTTCCTCAAGGTCGGCAGAGGAGCTTGCCCGGAAATACCCCAGCGATTCACCCATCCCGAGCTGAACCTCCATAACGGTCGCGAGGTCCGTAGCCTTGTGGATATCAGATCCCTCGCCGCCCGATCCTTCGAATGCCGATCCAAGAATGACCTCTTCCGCCAGTCTTCCTCCCAGCAGCATCGCGATCTGGCTCAGGAAGGTCTGTCGATCTCGCTCGACGTCACCGTCGGCAACGAAGTGCACAAAACCGGCGGCGGATCCGGTCCTTGGGACGTCGCGGGCGACCACGATGGAATCCAACCTTCCGACCGCAACGCGAATGCCGACGATCGCGTGGCCGGCCTCGTGCACGGCCACCGTTCGCCGCCGCTCTCCCTCGATTTTCAACATAGGAGGCAAGACCGACAGAGCGAGCTCGGCCGTGATCTCCGCCCCGCCCCTCCTTGCCCGCCGACGGATATCGCGTCCGATCTGTTCGAAATCGGCGCCGCTGAGACCGGCGGTGGCATGAACGATCGTCTCGATCTCGCCCTTGGGCATATCATTACGGATGTATCGTCGGCACAGCGATCGTCTGGTTTCAGCGTCCGGCAGGGAAATAGCAATATGCCGATCCAGTCGGCCGGCCCTCACGAGTGCAGGGTCGATTTTCTCGGGGAAGTTCGTAGCTCCAACCACCACGACGCCTTCGAGACGATCAAACCCGTCGACCAGTTCGAGCAGTCCGTTCACCACCTGGCTAGAGTATTGGGCGTTGTCGCCCTTGAAGGTGGCCCTGTCACCAATGCTGTCGAGTTCGTCCAGAAAAAGGATGCATGGCTTCTTTGCGGCAGCCTCCTGAAAACTCTTCCGCATGGCTCCCAGCATGTCGCCAAGGTGTCCGGTCGACTGCCACCGGCTCACGGACGTCGCGACGACCTCAACTCCGCAGGTACGTGCGAGCGCCGAGGCGAATAGCGTCTTACCCGATCCTGGAGGCCCGCTGATGAGAATTCCCCGATCGACATCCGACCATGGAATTTCGGCACTCTCCCATGCACGGATATCCTCCGCCAACGCCAAGCCCCAATCGCGGGCTTCGCCATAGCCTTCCAGCTCGTCGAGGCCGGGACCTGCTGTGGGGATGTCGGACGAGAGATGCGCGTCCTGGAGTCGCTTCAGGACGATTTCGGCCGAGCGTCCGGCGCGCATCGCCGCGAACACGGAGGTGACCGGATATTCCAGGAATCTGGTCGCCTCGCTGATATCAAGCGTCATTCCTTCAACGAACTTGGCAGCGGAAACGAGATGGGAGGGCCGTACCGAACGTACGTCGACAATTCTGTCGGCCGCTGCGACAACATTGGCCGGCACGTTAAGACCCGGTGGCCAAAGAATGACGAGCGGACGTCGTAGCACAAGAGCGTCGTCGAGCTTTTTGACATCCAGGACGCCCCGGCGCGTGACGTCGGCTCTCAGAACCAGGAAGCCGTAGAGATCAGGTACGCATTTGATCAGCAGGCCAGCCGCGTTTTCATAGCCCCTTTCGTCGGCGTGCGGAGGCAACTTCAAGATGATGACAGTTTGACGGGTGGTCGCCTCTTTCAGAAAGGCGCCCCCGAGGCGCATCGCAGCTTTCAAGGCGACGCCGTAGGTCGCCGATGCGATGGTGATAGTCGTGGGAGTTCGCTCGAGGGTCATCGCGCCACCTCGTTGCTTGAGCGACGGATCAAGGTGTCGGGGCCGATCGGGGCGCCGTCCAGATCCATGGAGATGAAGCGGTGAAGGGTCATCCATGCGATCGCCGTCAAAGGCGGCACTTCCCGGAACAGGTTGAACGTTTCGCCGACGGTCATGGAACCTGCTTCGCTCAGGGCGGCCATCATCCTCACTCGGTCGTTCAGGGGGGTGCGATACCGAGCGTAGCGGAGCAAGTCCTTCGCATTCTGGAGGCGATGCCCGGAATAGATTTCTCCTAAGGTGACGAACCGGTGCCGTCGCTTCATACATGCGATCGTCTCGGTCACCGCGGGATCACCGAAGAACTCTGCCACGTCAAGGAACTCGCGCGTTCCGTTGGAGTGGTCGACCATGAAATCAACCACATGCACTCGATCATCGACGTGAGCGCCGAAGCAGAGGCAGGACCAGGCGATGACCGTTTCGTCGACGTCCAGGAGACAACCAAGGTCTCGCGCGATCTGGCTCCTAAACGCGGGTCGATCCGGGCAGCGGACGGTGGCTAAGGGGAAGTAGGTCTTCAGTGACGCCTCGCGAAAGACAGCGTCGAGGATGGAGTGGTCAGCGGCACGCTTTTCCATGTTCGAAAATCCAACACACGATGATACCTGCCGCGGGAGCGGCGTTCAGTGTCAACCGATGGTGGATATTCGCAGATTGTGCTCCATATTGGAACATATAGAGAACACCCAGGTCGATGTCAACAGAGATCCTCAACGCTTTCTGTCGACTCTTGTCGGGAGTCGCTGGCGTCAGGGAACTCGACTTCCGCACGGAAGCCACCTTCCACGCGGTTTTCCAAAACGAGCGTCAGGTCGTACACCGCTGCAATCTCCGACACGATTGCAAGACCCAGACCAGAGCCGGGTTTCAGACGGTCGAGACGGACACCCCGGCGCGGAAGTTCGGGCAATTTCTCTGGCGACACGCCTGGGCCGTCGTCCTCAATCACGAGGCGGGAATGCCCATACTGTCGAACTGCGCTCACATATATCCCGGTCCTGGCCCACTTGCAGGCGTTCTCGAGCAGGTTTCCCACAAGTTCCCGAAAGTCGTGCGGGTCGACCGGCACGCTTAAGCGGTCGGCAACGTTTACGTCCCAGGCGAGGCGTTCGCCCGCCTCAGTATGTCGGAGCATTCGAACGGTCTCGTTGACGATCTTCTCGACGTCGGCGTCACCACTTCTCTGATCAGGGCTCGGGGTGATACGGGCTCGGGCGAGCTCGTTCTCGACGTGGGAGAGCATGGTCTCGGCAAGGTGGTCGAGTTCATCGGCGATCTCGATCTCGCCCTTCTCTCGGAGTGAGTACGCGTTGTTGGTGAGAACGGTCAAAGGCGTCTTCAGCCCGTGAGCGAGGTCACTGGCCCTACTCCTGGCCTTCTCCATCGCCGCGCCCTGGCTTTCCAGCAGTTTGTTCAGTTGGTTGACGAGCGGTTGGACCTCACGCGGATAGGCCCCCGCCAGTCGGCTGGCCTTCCGGTCGCGGACCGCTTTAAGATCACGGCCAATGCGGTCGAGAGGTCTCAATCCGATCCAAAGCTGCCCGATCGACATCAAGACGAGGAGCGCGGCAAGAACAGCGACATAGGGCAGGATGTCCAGAGCAAATCCAAGGCGTGCGCTGTCGACCTCGTCGGCATTCACCGCCACCGCGATGCGAATGGGCCTCCTGCCCTCAGGTGCGGCCAATGACAGCACGCGTTCCTGAACAAGGACATCCTTCCCCTCCGGTCCGGAGAGACGATATTGGTGCATGATGCCGACAGGATGTGAATCCTGCGGCAGAGGCAGGACGTAGTCGAAGAGCGAGGAAGATCGGACCTCCGTCTTCCCCACAGGATCGTCGATCTGCCAGTAGAGCCCCCCATAGGGTATCAGGAAACGATTGTCCGGAGGGTTCTCGGACACCTGCAGCCTGCCTTCGGGCGAGAAGCGGATCACAGCGGCCAGGCGGTTTATGTGTCCGGTCAGCTCGTTCTGCACGCGCTTGCTATAGCTGTCCGCAAAAATCTGGACGAGAGCGACGGATGCAGCAGCCAGGCAGATCGACACGGCTATCAGCGACGTGATGATGAAGCGGCCGTGAAGCGACCTCATGTCCCCTCGCCCGATGCTATCTGGTATCCGAAGCCTCGGCGCGTGACGATCGCGTTCCTTCCAAGCTTCTTTCTCAGCCGTCCGATCAGGACCTCCACCGAATTGCTCTCCCGTTCAAAATCCTGGGTGTAAAGCTGCTCAGTAAGCTCGAGCTGGGAGATCGCGCGACCGCGGTTCTGCATCAGCACCGACAGGCATTTGTACTCCATGGGCGTGACATCCACAGGCATCCCGTCGACCATCACCGCGCGTCGGCGCGGGTCGATGGAAACGGGACCTGAAGATAGGACCGCACTGGCATGGCCAGAATATCTGCGCAGGACTGCGTGCAATCTGGCGAGAAGCTCCGCGATGCGGAATGGCTTACCAAGATAGTCGTCGGCGCCAGCGTTGATCCCCTCGACGCGCTCCTCCCAGTTGCCGCGCGCCGTCAAGATGATGACCGGCATGTCACGACCGTTCGCCCGCCAGTTTTTGAGGATCGTTAGGCCGTCGATCTTCGGCAGACCCAGATCAAGGACGACGGCGGCGAAGTCCTCATGCTCGCCGGCGAACAGGGTGGCTTCTCCGTCGGTCTCGTGGACGACATTGAAACCGGCTTTGGTGAGCTGAGCGGCCACGTCACGGGCGATGAGCGGGTCGTCTTCGGCAAGCAACAGGCGCATCATTCGTTCTCGACTTCGACGATCCTGCCTGACGCGGCGTCCACTTCCACCTCGGTGACCTGACCGCCGCCCCTCAGAATCCGGAACTCGTAGATTATGCGATCGTCATGCCGATCGACACTGATATCGATCAATTCGCCGGGCGACTTGGCGAGGACTTTCGCCTTCAGTACGGTCAGAGGCAGGATTTTCCCTTCGTGGACCTGTTTAGGAAGGTCCTCGTGCGACGGCAGGTCATCCGCTTCGCGGGAACGACCAGGGAAATCGTCGGCATGTGCGTTCGCTACCGGAAGCGACGGCCACAGAAGAACAAGGCAGACGAACGCGAGCGTGCGGGTCGGGTACATCGCCGGAGAATATCCTACCGAAGGTGACAATAAGCTGACAATCGCGATCAGGTCGCCGTCAGGTCGCGCCCCATAGGTTCGAGGCCGACCAGATGAGCAAAACCGCTCCTGGGATGATGGAGAAAGACCAATGAAGAAAATCATGTTCGCAACCCTCCTGCTCGCCACCGCGTCGATCGGCGTTGCCCGCGCCGAAGAAGGTCAGAATTGCACGCAGGCTTCCAAGGACAGGTGGTTGAGCGAGGACGGCATCAAGGAAAAGGCCAAGGCCGCGGGCCTCGAGGTGCGCCGGGTCAAGGTGGAGGGCAGTTGCTACGAGGTCTACGCCGTCGATACGAAGGGCAAGAAGGTCGAAACCCTGTTCAACCCCGAGACCGGCGCAGTGGTCGGCAACGAAAGCGAATGATCATGCGCAGGATGGATACGGATGCGGCGAGCGCTGGCTCGCCGCCAAAGATCAGGGTCTGGGATCCGGTCGTGCGGATGTTCCACTGGGGTCTGGTGGGCCTGTTCGCGTTTTCCTTTCTGACGGGCGACGAGTGGAAGCAGGCGCATATTCTGTCTGGCTACGCCATCGTCGGTCTCCTGCTCGTGCGGATCATCTGGGGCTTCGTCGGCAGCCATCACGCGCGCTTTTCCAACTTCATCTACGATCCGATCACGACCCTCGGCTTCATACGTGACAGCCTGGCCATGCGCGCCAAGCGCTACATCGGCCACAATCCGGCCGGAGCCGCGATGGTGTTCGCGCTGCTCCTCGCGATCTCGGGCATTGCCACAACCGGGTATATGATGACGACGGACGCCTACTGGGGAGTGGAATGGGTGGAAGAGGCGCATGAACTGCTGGTCAATTTGACGCTTGGCCTCGTCGGCCTACACGTCGGAGGCGTCCTCCTGGCAAGCATCGAGCACAAGGAAAACCTTGTCCGAGCGATGATAACCGGCAGGAAGCGAGCCGATTGACCTGGATCGGCGTCGCGGCCGAGTAGGACCTGAAGCCATGGAACACACCTGGGTTAAGGACTTGTTGCTCGCTTGACCGAGCTGATCTCGTCCTAGCGTCTACGAACGACCACTGGGCGCGCAGGTGGACATCCTGGCTTCGTCAGCGGCCTGAATGAAAGCCTTGCGCGCGGTCTCCTGCGAGACATGCCCGCTTACGGCCGCGGCGCAGATCTCTCTCGCGAATGCGTGTTTTCTACGCGAGCCTTTCCATCGGTTGGCGAGAAACTCGAGCGCCTCGCTCGCTCCGCCAACAGCCTCAGGGGCGTTCATTCCCACCTGGACGAAAACAGGTTCCGACCAGGTTCCTTCAATCTGTTTCTGGGACGTCATCCTCGATCTCCTGAACGTTTCGAATTGCGAGCGGGGCATCATCACGAGGGCCTGACCACGATCAGGCGCTGGCTGATGGCGTCAGGATACCGCGTTCGACCGGCGTGGACGTTGATACCGATCAAAGCCAGGCACGATCGCACTCTGAGATCACCTTGTTCTCGCCTTAGCCGGCTCGCTCCTCCGTGTCGCTTCAGCCGCGATCATTCCTCAGCGACGCAGGTGGCTGACGTCGCAGTCATGGCGCGGCGCGAAGGCAATCGGTCCGACCTCGGCGACTCGAACCGGGCCGGACATTCTTGTCTGGCCCGTCTGGTTCAGGGCACGGTGAGCAAGCTCCTTGGCCAGGAGGAAATCAAGCCGCACGAGATGCGCTACTATCTGGAACGTCGCGATGCCGGGTTCGGGCAGAAGATGGCGGAGGTCTTGTGTGCCTATCGCGAGGTTCAGGTCCTGAAAAAGGCCGCCGCCGGGACGAACAAATCGGGCAAGCGGGTTGCGATCGTCTCCTATGACGAGAAGCCCGGAATCCGCGCTCGCGACGACGGCGCCGGATTTGCCGCCGGTGCCGGGCGTCCATCCGGCATTCGCACGCGATTTTGAATATAGGCGGCTTCGGGGGCGCTCACGGAAGGCTCAACGTTAAAGTCCCGGCCTTGGGCGGGACCAACCTTGGCGCTGTCGACTACCCCACCTTTTTCACTAACGGGATGACCCAGGATCCATCCAAGATCGATGGCGGGCTGTCATCGGGCCAGTAAAGCCGCATCATCAGGATGAACTTGCCCTTCGGTGCCGGAAGCCAATTTGCTTCCTTGTCGGCACCCGGCGACTTGTTCTGGATGTAAATGTCGATCGAGCCGTCTGAATTGGGCTTCAGGTCCTGCCGCGCGCTGATCGAGTAGCGATTGATCGGATTGTCGACAAAGAAGTACTTTTCATTGTACATCGTAATAGACCAGAACCCATTCACAGGCGGCGTCTCTCCCTTGGGAAAGGCCAGGACATAATTGTCCGATCCATTGTAGGCTCGGGCGAAAAGTCCATCCTTCGACTTCGTCGACGTCGGATAAATCGCATCCTCGGGACGGTTGGCCCCGAGCCCGATCGCGCTGACCAGCGCACGCTGCAGGTAATCAGTTCCATAGATGCCTGTCTTGGTCGTGTAGCCCCAGCCGTTGATATCCTTGACATCGCCATTGCTAAACTTGAAGTGCAGCATGATGCGCGCGAAGGCAACTTCGGGAATCCGTTTGATGAAACGGGCATCGAGCTTGCTTTTGTCGAAATCCTGACCGGGGACGATCCCGATTTCAGCCATCTTCGCGACGATCTCTGCGTCGTCCCTTGTGGGCGGATTTGTTTTCAGCAACTCGCTCAACAAAGTGAAGTATTCAACCGCATCCATCCGGTTGACCTGCTCACGGACGGCTGTCTTCATGTCGATCTCGTGATCGACCTTGCCAAGCGGCGGGGTCCAGTCCTTGCCATAACTGCTGAGCGGCACGAGCTTGCATTGGTCTTGTGCCTCATGAACCGCCTTGTAGTCCTCCGGCGTTCCGGTGCAGTAGATGCGTCCGAGGATCCAGACGATACTTGTCGATGACTTGTATTCGGTAACGCCCTCAGGCAGCTTGCCTTGCCATCCCGGACCGGTAATCGCGTATGTCTGGGCTCCGTCACCGGTTGTCCGCTTCCCCGGCACCTGAAAGACGGTTGTCCATCCATCGAGCATGGGAAATAGGAAGTAGCGATCCTTCATTTCCGGTATCGACAGGACCCATGGCTCCTTGCCGACGTCGATGAACGCCGTCGTATAGAGTGTGTCTGCGTTCGGCGCAGTGACATCGGTAAAGGAAGCATCTGGATATTCGCGTACCTTGATTATCTGGCCCATGGGGCCCTTGGTACCCTTAACCTTGGATACGTTGGTGACGACCCGCCGTGTCATCTCCATCGTAACCAGCGGATAGCCATAGGTATAGGCTTCCACCGCCAGCCAGAAATCGTTTTTCCCCTCGAAAGGATCAACGAGCGGATCGTCGACGGCGTAAGCGGGTGTGAGACAGCTACTGGCAAGCAAACTCAGACCGCCGATCGACACGGCGCGACGTGTAACTTCCATCTTAACCTCCAACAGAAAATGTCGCTCTTTGGGCTGAATCGGCGGCCTCGTCCAAGTGTACTAGGGCAGGAAGAAGTCGGCGCCACACCAAAAAGGATTATAGTTGCACCGGTATCTTCGGCATTTCGCGGCGGAGCGAAGTAGATCTCGATTCATCAACATTTGCCGCACTCCTACCGTTCGATGAGTTATCGAATCCCCTTCGGCAGTACTCCCCCACCCAACCAGGAGGCTCGGGTTGCCTTCGACCGCGATCGTGGCCGGGCACTGTAAAAGCGCAAGTATGTAACTGTAACATACGGTATCGGGGCCGCTTCACTGGATGTCCGAAACGCGCGGCGTTCGAATCACCGCCTCCGGAGAGGCCAAGATGACGCCTGCGCGCTCGACGACCCCTTCGCGCAGAGCGAGGGCGGGAAAGGCGCCGCCCTCCATGGGCAAGCTCACACGAATGTCGACGCGCTGGCCCATGGCGACCGGGAAGGAAGTCCCGCCAATCGGTTCGACACCCTGACCGTCGACCGCGACCAGCTCTCCGGAAAGAGGGCCGGTGTCGATGGTGAATGCGGTCGCCGTCGCGCCGTTTATGATGCGCAGCCGGCCGCGGCCGCGTTTGTCGACCGCCACGATTTCGGGATCGTCGAACGTGCGGTCGTTGGCGAGATAGGCGTCATAGTCGATGTCGTGACGTCCATGGCCGCCATTCCCGGCATCGTCATGCCCGCCATGCCCTTGCCGGACATCATATGCTGCATGCCGGTGATGCCCGACATAGCGCCATGGTCCATCGCCATGCCGCCGGATGCGGCTCTCCCCTTCAACTTCGCCAGCAGTTCCTCCGGCGATTTGAATGAGAACTCGCGCAGCAGGACGACGACCTCCTGCTCGTCCCGCTTGAGGTCGTCCGGGGTCCGCACGATCAGCGGAGCGGCGAGCAGGTTCTGCTCCTGGAGCGTATGAGCGTGCATCCAGTGCGTGCCGCCTGACCGCGGTTCTGCATCAGCACCGACAGGCATTTGCACTCCATAGGCGTGACGTCCAGAGGCATCCCGTCGACCATCACCGCGCGTCGGCGGGAATCGATGGAAACGGGACCTGAAGACAGGATCGCACTGGCGTGCCCGGAATATCTGCGCAGGACTGCGTGCAATCTGGCGAGAAGCTCGGCGATGCGGAATGGCTCGCCAAGATAGTAGTCGGCTGGCGAGAAAATCGAGCGCCGGATCGATTCCTCGTGACGCAGGTGGCTGGCGTTGCGGTCATGGCGCGGTGCGAAGGCGATCGGTCCGACCTCGACGAACCGAACCATACAAGTGGTTGATCCAGCGCAATGTGTGAAGCCAGTAGGCATCCTATTCTCAAAGGCAGCTCCAACTCGTGGAGGACAACACTTAAAGGAGATTCAGGATGTCCATGTTCAGACTGCCAACGATCGCTATGTTGGCCTTGCTCGGTGCCGTCGGTGCCAAGGACATCGCCTTCGCCCAGACGAAAAGTCCAGAACCGGTCCAGTCGGAGGACAAGCCCGATGCCGACGGATCGGAAATGATGCCACGCATGATGGGCCGCAACATGATGTCATCGGACATGAATGAAGGAATGCGCATGATAGGGCCAATGCGCGGTCATATGATGAAGATCATGTTCGCCATCGCCGATACCGATGGGGACGGCGCAATTTCTTTCGAAGAGTTGACCGCAATCCACAAACGCGTCTTCGACGCGGTCGACGCGAACAATGACGGCAAGGTCACACCTGAAGAAATGCAGGCGTTCATGCAAGACATGTGATTGGGCGCCGGGCATTTGCCGGCCGTTGCATAGGAGCCCAAAGGAGACTTCTCATGACCTACACGCTCGATAGAACCCTCTGGGCGACCAGTTTCGACGATGCGGTCGGCAGGACCAAATCCGCTCTCATCAAGCACGGTTTCGGAGTTCTGACGGAGATCGATGTCAAGGCAACCATGAAAAAGAAGATCGACGCCGACATCGACGACTACCTCATCCTCGGAGCCTGCAATCCGCGCATGGCGTTCGAGGCGATGAAACTGGAACCGAAGGTGGGGGCCATGCTGCCGTGCAATGTCATCCTGCGCGGGGTCGATGGCGGCAATGTCATGGTGAGCGCCATCGACCCGGTCGCATCCATGCAGGCGATCGACAACGAAATGCTGACCAGTCTGGCAGGCAGGGTCCGCTCGATGCTCGCAGAGGTGCTGGTCGAGATCTGACGATTACGAGTTCCGGCCCCCGAGCCCTGAGGGGTCGAGCTTGCGTCGGCTCCTCTTTCGTTGCGACCAGAACCGCAACATCCTAAAAACTCACCCCGTCCTCAAGCTGAGCGTGCAGGAGGGGGCGGAAAGTTACTCGTCAGACTGCGGTGCCAACCAGCGCACCGATCCCCGCCGTCAATGCCATAGCGAAAGCGCCCCAGAAAGTGACGCGCGTGGTGGCCCTCCAGACGTTGGCGCCGCCCGCTTTCGCACCGATGGCGCCCAGCAGCGCGAGGAAGGCCAAAGACGCGGTTGCAACGGTATAGATCAGCACCGAGGCGGGCGAAAGTACGACCATGAGCAAGGGCAATGCGGCCCCCACCGCAAACGTGACGGCCGACGTCAAGGCCGCCTCAACCGGCCGGGCCGCCATATGTTCGACGATACCGAGTTCGTCGCGCGAATGCGCGTCGAGAGCATCATTTGCGGTCAGTTGGATCGCGACTTGCCTGGCCAGCTCGTCGGTAAGACCGCGTTTGACGTAGATCTCCGTCAGCTCCTCGTACTCAGCTTCGGGTTGCGTCTCCAACTCGATCCGTTCTCGCGCGAGATCGGCTTCCTCGGTATCCGCCTGGGAGCTTACCGACACGTATTCGCCGGCCGCCATGGACATTGCGCCCGCGACCAGACCAGCGACGCCTGCTACCAGGATCTGCGAGGGTCCGGCGGACGCGGTAGCGACGCCCATGATCAAGCTCGCCGTCGAGACGATTCCATCGTTTGCGCCGAGGACGGCAGCCCGTAGCCAGCCGATGCGGGAGACCAGGTGATGTTCCGAATGCAGTCTGCTCATGCGCGTCTCCAAGACGAAGTATATTTTGACGGAGTGAACTGCGAAATTAACCGATGAGCGCAACGTCGATCGCGAGCAACGCGGCACTCGCGATCACACCTGCGACGGGCACCCAGAACGGGCAAATGAAGACACCCGTAGGCAGCGCTGTGGTCTCGGTCATCTTTATGCGGATCAGCGCCAGGTTTACCAAAGTGAACAGCCCCAAAGTACACTGCGATGTCAGCTTGGCGAGACCTTCGAGCGGTACGAAGATGGCAAACACCAGGATCGCCGTGGCCCCGATCAAAGTAGCGACGATCGGCGTTCCCGTGTGAGGGTTCAGGCGTCCGAGCACCTGGGGCAGGTTTCCCTGTTGGACCAGGCCGTAGATCACCCGAGAGATCATAATCATGTGCACGATGATGCCGTTTAACGTCGCGATGATCGCGATCGCACTCATGGTCACGAGCGGCATGCCCGTCAGGCGTTCAAAGACGAGTGCGAGCGGCGCGGGCGAGCTTGCCAGTTCGTCCGGAGGAACAGTGACCACAGCGACCCATGTGACGCCGGCATAGATGACGGCAGTCAGCCCCAACGTCACGAAGAGCGCGCGAGGCAGAGTCTTCGACGGCGTCTTCATCTCTTCGGCAATGTTGACCAGGTGTTCGAAGCCGATGAAGGAGAACACCGCAATCATGGCGGTACCGAACACGCCGACCCAGGCCGTGGGATTGCCGCCGGGCCATGCCTCCGGCAGACGTTCGATCAGGCCAACGCCTTCGGAGAACCCCGCTCCGACAATGAGGAGGAGACCACCGACCTCGATGAGCGTCATCACACCTGCGAAAGTGATCGAGCTGGCTGTCGCCAGGCATGAAATAGCAGCCATTGTCAGCACGACGCCGGCGATGATCGAGGATCCAGGAAGCGGAAGGAGGACGCCTACATATCCAGCACTACCAGCGCTGATCGTCGCTGCCGAGATGATCGCCGTCACGATGACCAGCAACCCGGTCACGATCGTGAACCATCGCAGTCCAAATGCCCTATCGACATAGGCGGCTTCACTTGCGCTGACGGGCATTCGCGTGCCGAGTTCCGCAAACGAGGCCGCGCTCAAGCCCATGACTGCTGCGGCACCCAGGAACGCGAGCGGTGCATGCATGCCCGCCCGCCCGGCGGCGACGCTGACGAGCACGTAAATACCCGCGCCTATGGTGACGCCAAGACCGTACAGGACGGCGTGCGACAGGGTTAGCGTGCGTGCTAGTCTCGGCCGCATCCCGGTGGTTTCGGCGGTCGTTGAATTCACTTCGCGCTCCCATTGTCACAGGCACATCCTCCTGAATTCAATACCGGATCTCGGCCATCAAGGATTTGACCACGATCAACTTACGCAGACTTCCAGTTGGAAAGGCGCCTGTGTGAACATCCGGTTATCGTGGGGCTCTTCGAAGGAGAGGCGGAATTCTGGCACGCGGCGCCGGGCCGTGGCCAGAGCGCCGGCGATTGCGTTACATCAATGCCGAGTCGAGACGGATGGAGATAGATGATTGCAATCGTGGCGGTTCGCGAGAGATGGAGCAGGACATGACGGCACAATATTTTCTCCCGCTGGCAACATATCCCGATTCAAGTTCCGGATTGATCATTTCGAACGCCGTAACGTTTACTGGGTATTATAGCGCGCATCTTCACGCGTGTGCGCTAACAGTCGCGATTCCGCACATCCCCAACGCATGGTCGTCGTTGCTGCTCGATACTCCGAAGATGATCGAGCATGCCGAGACATTGAGCCGCGATCGTGCCGCAACACTGATTGCAGCGGCGACCAACCTCGCATCGAGTGCCAAGATTGAATTAACTTGTCGAACGGTCAAAACCACCTTCCCTCTGTTACACGACACGGCAGCCACGGAAGCACGCTTGTTCGATCTGGCTATTCTCGAATGTATCGCGGACGTTCCGGATACCCGTATCGTCGCCGAAGCGGTCATATTCGGCTCCGGCCGGCCAGCCATCATCTTTCCCAACAAGACCCTTGCGAGCCCAATCGACCATCTGGTCATTGCCTGGGACGGAAGCCGAGCGGCCGCTCGGGCCGTCAGCGACGCAAAGCCATTCATTCACAAGGCCAAGCGGGTCTCGGTCCTATCTCTGACGGGCGAAAAACCGCTTCCGGAGACAAGCGGAGTCCACCTCGCTGAGATTCTGGTTTCGAGCGGCGTCAATGCAAGCGCAACGGCAGCTCGCTTTACTTCGTCATCCATCGGCCTCAGCATTCAGCGGACAGCGCTGGAACTGGGCGCCGATCTTCTGGTCATGGGAGGATTCGGACACTCAAGGCTGCGAGATTTTGTCTTGGGCGGAGCAACCGATGGTGTCCTGGGAGAGCCTCTTCTGCCCGTCCTCATGTCACATTGACGAACTGTGCCCGCCGTGGCGTATGACTGGTTTCGGCTGCTATCGAGCGGCGGGACCTTACCGGCTTCGAACGGCGTGGACGTGGAGGCACCTTCGATGCGAAACACGAAGCTTTGACAACCATCAATGACGTCCCCCCGGCGGAGACGATAATCGGCGAAATCACATACGGAGTTCGCCATGGATATCCCCGTTCTTCCTTCTCCTCCCCCTTCGTCCGCTTTAGAGGTCGCGATCCCCGCATACTGGACGAGATCGCCCTCGGGGCTCGCCGCTGCCCTCGCCACGTCCCTGCAGGACGGGCTGACGACCGCCCAAGCCGAAGAACGCGTGCGACGGTTCGGACCGAACTCTCTTTCCGATGAAACCCGTGGAGGCATGCTGGCAGACTTCGCGCGCCAGTTCAAAAGTCCGCTCGTGCTCGTGCTGGTGTTCGCAGCGCTCGTGGCGGGTGGCGTCGGCGAAGTCCACGACGCCATCATCATCGGCATCATCATTCTCGCTAGCTGCCTCCTGGGTTTTCTACAGGAACATGGCGCGCAACGAGCGGTCGAGGCGCTTCGACAGCGAATTTCTCTCACTTCAAAGGTCCGCCGCGACGGCGTCGACAAGATAGTGGCCGCAGTCGGCATCGTGCCGGGCGACCTGATCCTGCTCTCGGCGGGGAGCCTCGTGCCTGTCGATGCAGTCATCGTTGTCGCGCAGGATTTAAACGTCAGCGAAGCGACGCTTACCGGAGAGACTTTTCCTGTTGCAAAGGTGCCCGGCGTTTCGACCAAAGACGCCGGTCTTGCGGACCGTTCCAACTGCGTGTTCACGGGAACCTCGGTTCGGAGCGGCACTGCGACTGCGCTTGCGATCGCGACCGGCCCCCGCACGGAATTCGCACGGATCGCCAGCGCCGTCGCGCGCCAGATTCCGGAAACGGAATTCGCGCGAGGTGTCCGGCATTTCGGATTTCTGATGACGCGGATCATGCTCTGCATCGTCGTCGTCGTCCTTGTGGCGAATCTCCTGCTTCACAGACCTATCGTGGACTCTCTGCTTTTCTCGCTCGCGCTTGCCGTCGGCCTGACGCCTGAGCTGCTGCCTGCGATCATCAGCGTGACGCTGGCGCGCGGCGCCCGGACGATGTCGAAGTCTGGCGTGATCGTCCGCCGCCTCGATGCAATGGAGAACCTTGGCAGCATGGACGTGCTCTGCACCGACAAGACGGGGACACTCACCGAGGGCGTAATCCGCCTCGACAGTTGTGTCGACCCGCAGGGCGTCGTCTCGCCTGAAGTAAGGCGGCTGGCACTTCTCAATTCAGCGTTTCAATCGGGAATGAAGAATCCTCTCGACGACGCCGTGACGGCCACGATCGCAGCGGGGGAGATTTCTTCCGAGGCCCGCAAGCTTGCCGAGATCCCCTACGATTTCTCGCGCAAGCGCCTATCCGTAGTCGTTGCCGTCAGGGGCGGTCCGCCGCTGTTGATCTGCAAAGGAGCGGCCACCAACGTGATCGACGTCTGCGCCGCCGTCATGACCGCGGGCCGCGAAGTGGCCTTGGACGACAATGTCCGCAAACGGTTGGACGATGCCTGCCGGCAATGGGGAGAAGCAGGCATGCGCGCGCTCGCGGTCGCCACCCGGCCCATATCCGAAGCAGCTCCCGCAATCTCGAGGGAAGACGAATCCGGGCTTTGCCTGAAAGGTTTTCTGCTCTTCTCGKATCCCCCGAAGGCCGACATTTCAGCCATAGTAGCAAGCCTCGTGGAACGAGGGGTGCGGATCAAGGTGATATCGGGAGACAACCGATATGTCGTCCAGCATCTCGCGTCGTCGATCGGAATCGACGGTTCCCGCATGCTCACGGGGAAAGAGGTCGGCCGCATGAGCAACGACGCACTGTTCAGCCGTGCGGGGAAAACCGACCTGTTCGTCGAAATCGACCCAAATCAGAAGGAACGGATCGTGGCAGCCCTCCGCAAGGCCGGACACGTGGTCGGATATCTTGGAGACGGGATAAACGATGCGCCCGCCCTTCACGAGGCGGACGTCGGGATTTCGGTGGACGGCGCGGCCGACGTCGCCCGCGAGGCTGCCGACGTCGTCCTGATGCGGCAGGATCTCGCGGTCCTTTCGAAAGGCGTGGACGACGGACGCAGGACCTTCACCAACACGATGAAGTACATATCGATCGCGACCAGCGCCAACTTCGGCAACATGATCAGTATGGCAGCGGCGTCGCTCGTGCTGCCATTCCTGCCGCTCCTTGCCAAGCAGATACTGTTAAACAATCTGCTGTCGGATCTGCCGGCGATGGCAATCGCCACGGACAAGGTCGATCAGGCAGACCTTCGGCGTCCGCAGCGTTGGGACATCTCCCGCATCAAGAGGTTCATGCTGTGGTTCGGGCCGCTAAGTTCTCTCTTCGATCTGGCGACGTTCGTCGTTCTGCTGGCAGTGTTTTCCGCCGGACAGGACGAGTTCCGCTCCGCATGGTTCGTTGAATCGCTCATGACGCAGTTGGCGACCATGCTCGTCATCAGGACGCCGGGTCCGATCTGGAGAAGCCGGCCCAGTCCGCTGCTATTCGGCACGGCGATCGCCGTCGGTGCCGCGGGAGTGACCATCCCCTACACCGCGGTCGGCGGGCTTTTTGGTTTCGTTCCGATCCCCCTCGAAATTCTCACAGTGCTTTTGGGTATCAGCTTGTTCTACGTAGCAGCTCTCGAGACCGTGAAGATCTTCTACTTTACGACGCTGTCAACGGAGGACCATTCACAGCCCCGAACATCACGCCGTCGGCCTCGCACTCGAACAAGGCGCCATTCAAAATAGGCGCGATCGCTCAGCGCGGGAGCGCGGAATCTCAAAATGCACTCATATTTCGTGGTTGCCAGCGCCATCGAACTTCGCGGCGTCCCTGATGAGCCGGAACTTCACCTGGGTCACTCTGAGGTCACGATACCAGTCCACGATCGCCCCCCAAGGATCGACGATCTTCGCCAGTCCCGAGACGAAGGCGACGACGGTGCCTATCTCGGTCTTGCCGGTGACAACATAATATCCCCCGAGGACGAAAATGCCGACATAGCCCAATTGCGCCATGAGATTCATGAGAAAGTTCATGGCGTACTTGTAGCGGTAGATCTCCATGTTGGCGGAGAAGATCGCTCCGATGCGCGAAGTTTGAGGATCCTCTCCCTGGCCACCTTCGATCGCATGCACCATGCCTTCGCTGACGTCGCGCATAATGGCGACCTTCGCCTCGACCCGGCGGTTGATCGCGGCCTGCATCATCGGGACGAACGCAATCTGCGGGGCGAAGGTCGCTGCGACGGCCAGCATCATCAGCGGCTGGAGATAGATCAGGTAGCTGCAGACGGTGACAAGGATGCCGACCTGCAGCAGCGGCTCGGAGATGCTGGTTCCAACGAAACCGCCGACCGGCTCGGCTTCCGCAAGAACAATCGACAGCTCGACGCCCTCGAGCATGGATTCTGACGGCGGCGTCTCGGCCTGATGCAGAACACGCGCCCGCAGCCAGAGCGTGCCCTTCTCGCCCACCCAGCTTCTGTAGAGATTGAGGGTGAATTTTACCGCGCCCTCCAACACTGCCACCGCGAGATAGAGGGATACCAGAAAAAGAAGCGTCCCGTATGACGCTTGCTGGGTCGCCTCATTGACGATCCGGCGCTGGAGTTCGAGAGGCGCCGCGCCGATAACAAACAGAACCAGGGACAGCCCGGCGATCAACGCCTGATGACGCCTTCCCATCAGCCAGATGAAACCGAACAGGTCGGAGGGCATCGAATCCGTCGCGCTTCCGGTCTTTTGCGAGACGCGGCCCGGCAATCCAATCCTGGAGGGCCAAATGTTCATCGCGCACTCACGGGTCAGAGAGAGAGCGCTCGACGCGCCCGCTTCGAGAGTCGTCGGACGGTTTCACCAGCAGGACGCCCACGACCGTCCCGACCATGAGGATCAGGATGACGAGGAGAAGCCTCGACATGACGGCGTCTGCGATGACCCTGACAAACATGACGTAAACTTTCCGTGGACTTCATCGTTTGAGGGGGCTCACCATGCGGAAGCCAAGGTGATCTTGTTCACCACGCCGCCGACGCCGCGGACGCTTTCCGCCGCCACCCTGGCCGCTGAGCGTTCCAGCTCCGTCTCGACCTCTCCCCTCAGGGTGACCACCCCGTTGGAGACGGTCGCATTGACCATGGGGGGCGTTATTTCAAGCTCGGCGTCCAGGCGGCTACGAACTGCGATCCCGAGGGCCTCGTCGCCGGAAGCGGTGCACTGCCGTGGAACATCGAGAAGCGCTCGCATCAAGTCGCGACGGCTGATCATGCCGGCGAGCCTGCCGTTCTCGACGACGGGCAGGTGTTTGATGTCGTGGGCCTGCAGGAGTTCCGCGAGCTGGCTCGTGGTGGCGGTGGGGGCGGCGCTGATGACAGGCGTCGACATCACGTCCTTGACGCGCCAGCTTCGGGCCTTCACATAGTCCGCCAGTGCATCGTCGCGGTCGCGCGTATGCGGTACCGCCCGTCTGGCCCAAGACGACGCCACCCGGCGCAGCAGGTCTCCCTCGGTGACGATGCCCGTGAGCCGACCTTCGCCATCGACGACGGGCACCGCGCCAATCTTGCTGGCGTTGACGATCTCGACGGCTTCCCTGACGTTATGTCCCTCGTCGATCGTCGTCACGGGGGTCGTCATAATGTCTTTAGCAAGCATCGCGCAGTCTCCTTGTTGACCGGACGATTACGGATCCAACACACGTCGAGCGCATTGACGTGGATCAAGCCGGACACGAAGGCACGGGAGGCCACCTTCGCGCGTCGGCGTCTCCGGAGCTTTCCGACGAAGTGCGGCATCAGGGTCGCCGGCATTGCAACCTTTTGCAGGATCAAGCCGTTATGGTTCGGTCTCGTCCTCGCGCGGCACACCAAAGTCTTTCCGCGCCGCCGCAAGGAGTCCTATGCAGCATTCTGTCAAGCTGGTATCCGTCGGTACCGCAGTCCCGCCACATGTCATCGATCAGCGTGACGCGGCGCTAGCCTCGCACGCCGCGTTCTCATCCCGATTTGGCGATTTCGAAAAATTGGCAAAGGTGTTCGAAACCTCGGGGATTCAACGACGCTACGGCGTCCGGCCGATCGAGTGGTATCTCGAGACGTCGGGATGGCCCGAGAGAAACCTCGCTCATATCGAGGGCGCGGGTGCGATGTTCGTGTCCGCCGCCAGTAAAGCGCTTGCGTCGGCTGGCCTGGCCGCAGGCGACGTTGACACGATCGTAACGGTCTCCTCGACTGGTATTGCGACACCTAGTCTGGAAGCGAGGGTAAGCAGAGAGCTGGGTTTGCGGGACGACGTCGAACGGGTGCCCGTGTTCGGCCTCGGCTGTGCCGGCGGAGTCTCCGGGCTGTCGATCGCGTCACGGCTGGCGGCATCCCGGCCAGGCTCGGTCGTGCTGCTGGTCGCGGTCGAGACCTGCACATTGGCATTCCGGATGGACAAGCTTACGAAGGCGAATATCGTGGCGACCGCCCTCTTCGGCGACGGGGCCGCCGCCTGCGTGGTCCGCGCCAGCGAGGCCGGTCTGGCCGAGGTCGAATTTGCAGGCCAGCATACGTGGCCCGACACGCTGGACATCATGGGGTGGAGCGTCGATACGGAGGGTCTAGGCGTGATCTTCGACCGTGCCATACCACCGTTTGCAGAAACTCACGTCTTGAAGGGCGTGACATCCATACTTGCCCGATCAGATCTCACTCCTGCCGACGTTGACCGGTTTGCGTGCCACCCCGGTGGATCCAAGGTCATCACCGCCTTGGAATCGGCACTTAAACTGAGCCAGGGAACCCTCGACAAGGAACGTGAGGTTCTCTCGGATTATGGGAACATGTCGTCGCCAACCGCGCTGTTCGTACTCGAGAAGCTTCTCGCCCACGGACTACCCAGGCGAACTGTCCTGACGGCGATGGGGCCGGGCTTCACGCTTAGCTGCCTCTCGTTGAAGACTGCAGCATGATCGCCTCGATCATTCTTCTCGCTGCGGTCACGCTCGAGCGGCTCGGGGAGCTTTGGCTCGCACGCGACGTAACACGCAGGCGTTGCTTGCTCGTGGCGCGGTCGAGGTCGCCGCCGGGCGCTATCCGCTGATCGTCTTCCTGCATTTTGCATGGATAGCTGGCCTTTGGCGGTTCGCATGGAACACGCCCATTCGCCTGGAGTGGCTTGTGATTTTCGCAGTTTTCCAAGTGGCCCGGCTGTGGACACTCTTCACGCTCGGGCGTCGTTGGACCACGAGGATCATCGTGGTTCCCGGAGAGGTCCTTGTCGCCGAGGGGCCTTACCGGTTTGTGCGACATCCAAACTACGTCGTGGTGGTGGGCGAGATTGCAACACTTCCACTCTGCATCGGATTGTCCAGCCTCGCGTTGCTATTTTCAGTCGCCAACGCCATGGTCCTGACGATCCGCATCAGAGCGGAGGACGACGCTCTTGCAGCATCGGTTCATTCCTGACGGCAATGAACCGGCGTGCAGGCGCTCGACACAAACTCCTATCGCCGGGCTCGTGTGCGACATCCGCCCGGACCAGACCTGCGGGGCAACGACTTGGCACGGTTCAGCCGACAGTCATGCGTCTCAAGACATTCGTCTTCCAATAGAATTGATGGACTAACGCGCCAAGGACGTGGGCGGCGATCAATACCCACAGTATCACCTTCAGCACCTCGGCATGAACGTCGCCCGCACCATCGTAACCAAGATAGAACGCTGCCATCCCCGTTACCGGCAATGCCACAAGAAGGAAGTAAAGGGCCGCATGAGCGGCCTTGGCAGCCAAGCCGAATTTCGCGGGTTCCTGGGGAGGTGCCGGAGGGGCTCCCTGGACGAAACGAAGGACGAGGCGAATGCCGATCAGAAACAGAATTGCGATGCCGACGTAGGCATGGATGTTGGCGCCGGCCACTTGTTCGAGACTGGCTGAACCCGTCCGCCTGACGGACCGGCGCCACTCGCTCATCCCGTCCGGAAGGAGCAGATTGTAAATGACGAGCGCCGCCGTCAACCAGTGCAGGATGCGCTGCGGCAAGGAGTAGGATGCTAAATTGGCTGTATCGGGTGGCATGGCTCGTCCTCTAACTCACTATCTATTGAAGCCGTGCGCCCCGGCTCCGATGGTCGAGTGTTATGGTTTCACTTTTGCTTGATCCGCAGGTCCCGTATTTTCAAGATTGGCGGATCTCTCAACAGCGATTTCCAAACAAAGTGCTCAGTCGCCTTAGGAGCGTGCCCAGCGCCAATTCTGGATCTCGGGCATGTCTTCTCCACGCTCCCGCACGAACGCCCGGTGCTCGTCGAGCTTTGCATGCAGGTCTGCGATCACGTGTGGCACCTTTTCGGCGAGATCGGGCAYTCGCGCAATCGCCTCGAGAGCGAGATGATACCTGTCCAGCTCGTTCAATACGGTCATGTCGAATGGCGTCGTCGTCGTTCCCTCCTCCACGAACCCGCGCACGTGAATGTTGCCGTGATTGGTACGCCGGTAAGTCAACCGATGGATGAGATAGGGATAGCCATGGTAGGCGAAGATGACCGGCCTGTCCTTCGTAAAGATACCATCGAACCGCCGATCGTCGAGGCCATGGGGATGCTCCTTGGGATCCTGCAGCGCGAGCAGATCGACGACGTTCACCGTCCTGATCTTGAGATCTGGTATCGCCTCGTGCAGCARCATGACGGCCGCTAGCGTCTCCATGGTCGGCACGTCGCCCGCACATGCCATCACTACGTCCGGCGCGATCGTATCGTTCTCGAAGCTCGCCCAGTCCCAGACGCCAATGCCCTCCTCGCAATGCTTCACCGCCTCGTCGATCGTCAGGTACTGGGACTCCGGCTGCTTGCCGGCGACGATCACGTTGACGCGGTCGTATGTCTTCAGGCAGTGATCGCCGACCCACAGCAGCGTGTTGGCGTCCGGCGGTAGATAGATGCGGACGATGTCGGCCTTCTTGTTGGCGACCAGATCGACGAAGCCGGGGTCCTGATGCGAGAAGCCGTTGTGATCCTGTCGCCAGACATGCGACGTCAGGAGGTAGTTGAGAGACGATACCGGCTCCCGCCAATCCAGTCCTCGCGAAACCTTGAGCCACTTGGCATGCTGGTTGAACATCGAGTCGATGATGTGGATGAAGGCCTCGTAGCATGAGAAAAGCCCGTGGCGACCGGTCAGGAGATATCCCTCCAGCCAGCCCTGGCAGAGATGCTCGCTGAGAACCTCCATGACCCGTCCGTCTCTGCCGAGATGGACGTCGTAGTCTTCGATCTCTTGCATCCAAACGCGGTCAGTCTGCTCGAAGACGGCACCCAGCCGGTTCGATTCGGTCTCGTCCGGCCCGAAGATCCGGAAGTTCTTGGCCTCGGCGTTGAGCCGCATGACGTCCCGCAGATACCGGCCTAAAATCTCTGTCGACTGGACCTGGGAAGCGCCACGAACGTCGATCGAGACCGCGTGGTCGCGAATGTCTGGAAGCTGCAGCTCCTTGCGCATCCGTCCACCGTTTGCGTACGGCGTCGCTCCCATGCGCTTCTCACCGGTCGGCGCCAGGCATCGCAACTCGTCCTTGAGCCGCCCGTCCGTTTCGAACAAGTCGTCGGGATCATAACTTCGCATCCAGTCCTCGAGGATCTTTCGGTGGCCGGCATCGCCGCGGCAATTGGCGACAGGCACCTGATGGGCACGCCAGAAACCCTCCACCTTCTTGCCGTCGACCTCCTTCGGCCCGGTCCACCCCTTGGGGCTGCGAAGCACGATCATGGGCCACCGCGGCACGCCGGCCGCGGGCGACCCGTTCCTCGCCGACGCCTGCAAGGATTCGATGACGTCGAAGGCCCGGTCGAAGGCGGCCGCCATCTGCCGATGCATGTCCGCCGGCTCGTGGCCCTCGACGAAGATCGGCTCATAGCCAAATCCAACGAACAGGCTGCGGAGATCCTCGTCGCTGGTCCTCGCCAGGATCGTAGGATTGGCGATCTTGTAGCCGTTGAGATGCAGGATCGGCAGCACCGCGCCGTCGCGAGCAGGATTGAGAAACTTCGTCGAATGCCAAGCCGCCGCGAGAGGTCCTGTCTCCGCTTCGCCGTCGCCGACCACGCAGGCTACCACGAGGTCCGGATTGTCGAACGCGGCGCCGAAGGCGTGGACCAGCGCATATCCGAGTTCGCCGCCTTCGTGGATCGAACCGGGGGTCTCCGGGGCGACGTGGCTGGGTGTGCCTCCCGGAAAGGAAAACTGCCTGAACAGCTTACGCATGCCATCGGCATCCTCCGAGATGTCGGGATATACCTCGCTGTATGTCCCCTCCAGATAGGTGTTGGCAACCATTCCCGGCCCGCCGTGGCCAGGCCCGCACACATAAAGGACATCTCCGTCCCGAGCCTTGATGACGCGGTTGAGATGGGCGTAGATGAAGTTGAGGCCGGGCGTCGTTCCCCAATGTCCGAGAAGACGGGGCTTGATGTGTTCCGGCCGAAGCGGCTCGCGCAGAAGCGGATTGTCCATGAGATAGATCTGGCCGATGGACAGATAGTTGGCGGCCCGCCAGTAGCGGTCGATGAGTTCGAGCTCGCGCTCGGTGGGCGGTGGGCTTCTACGTTCAGACATGTTGGTATCCTTAAAGCCTGTGGCGGCTGATGACTTCGATCGCTTCGTCGGCGATCACCTGTTCCTCGTCGGTCGGAATGACGAGGGCGACGATTTCGCTTTCTCTTGCGCTGATCACGGTCGCGTTCATCTTGTTCGCGGGCTCGCTCAACGAGAGACCCAGCCAAGCCAGATGGTGGGCGACGCCAGTGCGTATCTCTGGCTGATGCTCGCCTATGCCGGCGGTGAAGACGACGGCGTCCACGCCGCCCAGAGAGACGACGAGCCTTCCTATCTCGCCGGCAATCCTGAAGCAGAAGAGGTCGAGGGCTTCCCTGGATGCCGGATGGAAGTCCTGCAGCAGGACACGGACGTCGCCGCTTTTGCCGGAGACGCCGAGCAGGCCGCAACGGTGATAGAGGAAATCCTCAAGACGATCCGCGTCGTGGAAATTGTTGCGCAGAAGATGGACGACGGCGCCCGGATCGAGCGAGCCTGGCCGGGTCGACATCGGAATTCCGTCCAGCGGGGAGAAGCCCATGCTGGCGTCTATGCTCACGCCGTCGACCATGCCGCAGAGGCTCGCGCCGCTTCCAAGATGCGCACAGATGACACGGCCGGCGGCCAGGTCGGGATCGTGTTTCCTGAGTTCGCCGGCGACGTACTTATAGGAAAGACCGTGGAAGCCGTATCTGCGGACCCCGGCGTCGTGCAGCTCTCTTGGAATGGCGAGCCGTGCGGCAAGACTGCTCTGCGACGAATGGAATGCGGTATCGAAGGACGCGGTCTGCGGTATGTCCGGATATGCGCTCCGGACTTCGCGGATGATGGCAAGCGCAGGAGGGAGGTGCACCGGCGCAAGATGCGTCAGGTCTTCCATTCTGAGGACGACCTTGGGTTCCAGCAGAACGGGGCCATCGAAGACCTGTCCCCCATGGACGATGCGATGGCCGGCAACCACGGGGTCGAATCCTCTGCGGACGATGCAATCGACGACCTGCGAAACCAGCCGCGCGTCGATCGCTGTCCCGGACGGAAGATCGACAGTCTCGTCCCCGTCAGAAAATCGGAATGTGAATCTTGACTGGTCTCCGAGCGTGGCAACACCGCCTCCCAGCCGGAGCGCCCGACCGTCCTTCAGCCTGAAGACGCCGACCTTGAGGCTGGAGGACCCGGCGTTGAAAGTGACCGCAACCCTATCCATGGCCCGAACCCCTGGGGCGTGCAGTCCCAGCAGACTTCGCAGCCATCTTCGTCGCAGTCTGCCTGCCTGCCTCCTTGCTAGCCTCTTCGAAGAACTCGCATGCGTACTCCAAGGCGGCCTTCTCGTCTTCCGACGACAGACCGAACGGCGCGCACTCCTCCTTCATCGCCCGCAGAACCTTCTTCTTCAACGCGGCGACCGCGAAGGCATTCTTCGAAGCGAGAACCTCCCGCAGGCAGGTTATAGCGACGACCTCCAAGACGATAAGCTTGCCTTGCACCTCCCCCTGGCTCGGTATCGCGAAGCGTTCCCCGCCGCGCTTGCAGTCACGATCCATGATTAACATTGCCGTCCCTCCTCCCTTCGACCGCCGCAGCATCGTCCGGATCCAGTGCGCGTCGAAGCCTGCGCAGCACGACGGCGCGGCCCTTTTCGTCGGCGACGGATTTCAGACGATCGGACAGGTCCAGAACGAATCCCTGATAGTCGTTGTTCCAGTCAGGCCTGCCGGGCACGACCGGCTTGATACGTGCGGGCGTCGTGTCCTCGATGAGGCGTGCACCCGCCGGTGCAAGCTCATAGGCGTCGTCCAAAGACGGGCAGACGACCTTTACGGAAACTTGCTTCGGGAGCCGGGCGGACATCGCTTGACGAGCGCTCTCCTCTCCATGGACAAGGAAGATCGCCTTCCGGATCGGTTCCCGACCGGCAACCCACGCATCCAGTTCGCTTGCATCGGCATGTCCGCTGTAGGCGTCGAGCGTGGCCATCCTGGCGCAGACGTGAATCTCCTCGCCCTGGATTCGGACGTCGGTCGCGCCCTCCTGCAGGATGCGGCCGAGCGTCCCAGCCGCCTGGAACCCGACGAACAGCACGGTGCACTCCGGCCGCCAGAGCCAGTTCTTCAGGCGGTGGCGGATCCGCCCCGCTTCGCACATTCCGCTTGCCGCGATGATGATGTGAAAGCCACGGACGAGATCGAGGGCCTTCGACTGCTCGGCCGTCTCGGTGAAGCGGACGTTCGGCGCGTTGAGCGCGCGAAGGAACGCCTTGCCGCCGTGACCGAGGTCCGCCGCATGCTTCTTGAATGCCTCGGTCGCTCGCGACGCGAGCGGCGAGTCAATCATGATTGGGCACCGCGGCACCTCTCCTTCGTCCATGAGGGCGACGAGATCAGTCAGCACCTCCTGCGTCCTCTCGACGGCAAAGGAGGGAATGAGAAGAACCCCGCCGGGGCTGTTCGAGCTCGCCACCACTTCGCGCAGCCGGTCCCGTCGATCTTTCAGGGCGTACTCTTCCCGTTCCCTGTCTCCGTATGTGCTTTCGCAGATGAGGTAATCGACCCCGGAAGGCGCCAGAGGGAGGTTTTCGAACAGCTTGTTGCTCGCGCCGACGTCGCCCGAGAACAAAATTCTTGTCGCCCCGTCGGCGCCGGACGTCTCGACTTCGATGGATGCCGAACCCATCAGATGTCCGGCATTCCAGTAGCGGAACCTTACGCCGCCGACGGTCTCCCGCCACTCGCCATACTCGACCACGATGAACTGCGGCAGCATGCTGCGGGCGTCGTCGGCGGTATAGATGGGCTCCACCGTCGCTCGCGCCCTTCTACGATTCCTTCCGTTGAGCTGTCGGACCTCCGACTCCTGGATGTGACCCGAATCCTGGAGCATGATCGTGCAAAGGTCGATCGTTGCTGCCGTTGCAAAGATTGGCCCGCCATATCCCGCCTTCGCGAGCTTCGGAAGCAGGCCCGAATGGTCGATGTGCGCATGCGTGAGCAGCACTGCGTCGATCCGCGATGGTACGAAGGGGAATGGCTTGTAGTTGAGCTCCTTCTCCGACTTCGAGCCTTGGAACATTCCGCAGTCGATCAGAATGCGCGTGCCACCGGTCTCCAAAAGGAAGGTCGACCCGGTGACCGACCCCGCGGCGCCGTGGAAGTGAAGGATCGGATTGGCCATGACAACTCCTATGTGTTGTCGGGCACTTTATGGCACCCCGGACGACCGCACGTTGACGAAGGTCAAAGACATGCTCGCGGCTCGCCTGCCGGTCGGTTCGCGCAGATGCGGGCCGGTCCCCAGGTTCAATTGACCAAGCGCAACGCGCGAGATTTCGGATGGCGCATCATACCCCGCGAGGCCACCAGGCTTCGGAACCCAACAGGAGGTAGAAATGACGGATCCAGAAATCCAACAGGACGTACTCGACGAGCTGGCGTTCGAACCTAGCATCGACGCCGCCCATATCGGCGTGTCAGTGGAAGATGGCATCGCGACCCTCTCCGGTCATGTCTCGACCTATGCCGAAAAGCTGACGGCGGAGGAGGTGGCAGCGCGGGTGAAGGGCGTCCGGGCGGTGGCCGTGGACATCGAGGTGCGATGCGTAGGTCACAAGCAGCACGCGGACGACCAGATTGCCTCGCGGGCTATCGACATCATCGCCTGGACCACGGCACTTCCGGAGGGGCCGGTTCATGTAAAGGTCGAGGACGGCTGGGTGACGTTGTCTGGCGAAGTGCGCTGGCAGTTCCAGAGGGCTGCTGCCGAACGTGCAGTCAGGAAGCTCGGTGGCGTCGTCGGCGTCCTCAATCTGCTCACGATGCGGCCGTGCCCGACGGTGCCGGACGTCCGCCGTCGGATTGAAGACGCGCTGAAAAGGAGCGCCGAAGTCGACGCCGGAGGCATTTCGGTGAAGGTTCAGGACGACAAGGTCGTTCTCGAAGGCGGCGTGCGCGCTTGGCACGAACGCGGCGTCGCCGAACGGACGGCCTGGTCTGTTCCAGGCGTCGCCACCGTCGAGAACCACATCCGCATCAACTGAAAAAGAGGGAGGGGTCGCCCCCCAGCCACTAACGCAAATGTGGAATCGCTAGAATTTTTCGGTTCCACGTTTGTGGCTGTGACCGCTGACGGACCCGAAGGCGGCCGTAACGTGCTCAAACAACCGAGGTTCTTGCGTTATCTAGGCAATCAATTAAGTTGCAGCCATGATAAAAGTGGCATTACTGATTGCAGCAACTTTGACATTTGGCGCGGTCTTTTGGGTTATGCTGACCGAGATCGGGAAGAAAACGGATATGATGAGAGCGCCTCCGTCATTCCATGTAAGGCAAGCCAAGTTGATACTTCCGCTTATGGCACTTTTCGTCTTGCTTATTTTGCTCGCCAGCCAAGCCGGATCGTGGGGATGGCCATAATCGGGTGACTTGATGTCCGCTGGCAGTCCCCGCATTTTTTGGGCTCGGCGATTATTCGAAATACAGAATGTCTTCAAAGCGGATCGCGCCCTTGGCGAGGCCCAAGCGCATCGCAGGAGTGTTTCCGTCTTTTCCTTTGGCGATGTAGTTGAAGTAGGTGCGGAAGATCACAAGCATCTTCTCCACCATGTCCGGTGAATAGAACCCGTAGAGGTACCATTTTCGCGACGCCCGCCTTGGGTACGACGGCGCTCGCTCGAGACCTGCGATGCTGCGCCGAACCTGCATGAAGAACCTGTCGACCTGGTGCAGCGAGGTGTCGTGGAGGATGGTCGCGATCTCAAGACCACTGCGGCGTGCGTCATCGGTAAAAAGAAAAACTCGCTTGCCTGGTTCCGATTTGTTGATGAACGGGTAGTCGACGCCGTACTTCCGCAGCACCTCTCCACGCTCGGTGCGGCTGATCCGATCAAATCCGCTGCTCATCAGGAAGTAGGTCAGCCAGGCCTTGAATGGGTGGAGGTCGGGATAAGCCGCCTCCGCCAACGCCCTGAGCTTTGCGGCCTCTAGCACCCGGCGGTTCTTCTCGTCGATGGTCACACCCTTGTCGAAGGTCATGACAGCGACGTCGATCTTCCGAGCCATGGCCCGGTCGACCCAGGTTGCCAGCACTGCGGTCGGTAGGCCCGGATCGGCGTCGAGGGAAAAGTAGACGTGATCTGCGCGGCCGAGAAGATGGCGCAGGTACTTGAAGTGGCCGATCATGAGGTAGTCGATGTGAACCATTGCACCCTGTTTCGGGAGCTGGCGATCCGAAGTCATATGCTCGGGACCCTCCTGGTCCTCACGGGTAGGCCCGAAGGTGTGAGGTGGTAGCGACATCGACCTTGCGTAGTCCTCGAAGTTCCAAAGCCTTGCAAACTCGCGGAAAGCAGGCTTTCGAAGAAGATCGCCACATTCCTCGACGAGACGGTGAACTTCGAGCGTGTCGATCCGCAAGTCGAGCTGCGGATGGCAGGCGAGGACGTATCCGGTGTTGAGACAGCTTGTCGCGATTGCCCTGAACTGGATCGTCTTCCGCATTTCCTTGGTTGGCCAGTTCACCATGTAGTCTTGCATGTCAGTGGCGAGCCGCATGTCGCCCAGCGGCATGTCCGGGAGCCGCCGCTCGCGATCCGCTACGAACTTGACGCACTGCCCGTAGATGAAGTCGATCTTGTCGTAGACCGTTTTGGGGTGAAGCCCCGTGACCTGCGCGATCCTGGCCAGCGCGACCTTGGCGACGAGAAGCTGGAAGACGGTCTTGTTCTCGTGCGACGTCCGCTGCCTGGCATGCCCTTTCGAGGTTGAGAAGGTCGCCCGGCACTCCCGGCATCGGAACCGAGCTTCGCCGCTCGCGTTGGTTCCGTGGCGGTAGTATCCTTCGGGGTGCGAATCAAGCGGTCTGGAGTGATTTGAGCATGCCTGGTTCGAGCAGCGATGACCGTGGGGAAGAGCAAGCGCCTGTAGGTGCCTGTCGAACTCTTCCCAAACCGCTTTGTTGCTTTTGATGACGGTGTGGACGCCGCAGAACTTGCAGAAGRGCGAGGCGTCCGTCGAGGCTCCCGTTACACGGTAGGGGGTCTGTTGGTTCCCAGTCGATCTGCCGCGCTGATCTTCCACGTCGGCGGCGACTCCAAAGTTTGGGCAATGCGGATTTTTTGCAAAAGTTGACGTTCACGCCCCGGAAGGGGAGTGGCAATCGAAGCCGCTTTTGACCTCCCGAAGAAATCTCCGGCATTGGCAATACCCCCGATAACTTGCGTTATAAGGGGTACTGCTGAACATGGTGCTAACGATTCCACATTTAAGTTAGTGGCTGGGGGTCGCCCCCTCCCTCTCTCCGCGCCCACCGTACGCCGCCCCTCGGCGTAGCGGAGGGTTGACCCTCAGGACGCCTTGACAGTGATCTTCTTGCCGTTCTGCTGCCGCTCGGGGGTCTTCGGCAGCGAGACCTTGAGAACGCCGTTGGAGAAGTTCGCCTCGATCTTCTCGCTGTCCACGCCGCGCGGCAATTCCAGGCTTCGATGGAAGGATCCGTAACGCCGTTCGGAGAGGTAGTAGTCGTTTTCCTTCTCCTCCTTGGTCTCGTTCTTCTCGCCCTTGATGGTCAGCACACCGTCGGCGAGCGTGACCTCGAGATCCTTGGCGTCCACGCCCGGAAGCTCGGCCGACAGCTCGAAGGCCTTCTCGGATTCAACGAGGTCGAGGGCTAGCATGTTGCGCGAGAAAGCGGCCGGCATCCTGCTGAAGGCCCGGTCGAAGATCGACGGGCTTCCGAATTCGCTGAAGACGCGGTCGATCTCGGACCGGAGGCTGTCGAGGGGCCACCAACGGTCGGCGGGCGCCGCCGGCCTTGCGTCTGTCTTTACGGAAAGTTTCGATGCATCTGCCATTGTCATTCTCCTTCTCTAAAGAATGCCGTCGTTCACAGGCGGCGACGCGCACATAGAACAGTTCATTGCATCCTCGGTCTTTGATCGCCGTCAAATCACCCTGGTTTTTGTCTTTCGGGTCTCCCCGGACTGAGGATTGACCTGGGACAATGCCCCGACCGCAGGAGCATGCGAAAATTTCTCTCGATCGAGGAGGAAAACCGCCATGACGTCGGGATATCACGTCCGCCTGCTCCATACGGACGATGCATTGCACGCCTACAGCCTAATCCAGGTGGCGGCTCCCTGCTTCTCTGCCGACGATTGGGCGCAAGTCGTGGCGAGCGCCGATCGGTGGACGCTCGTCTCGCTAAAGGATCCAGCAGGCTATGTGCGTGGGCTGGCCGCCTACAGGATCGGCACGCATCCGATCGCCGGACGATTGATGGACGTTCCGATCTTCGTGGCGGCGAGCGTCATCGACGACGTGGCCATCGCGGACGTCCTGTTCACCTCGTTGAGAAGGCGGTCGGTCGGATGCGATTTCATGCGGCTCTGGGGGCGGTTTCCAAGCAGTTTCGCTGAGATGGAAAACGAGGACAGATTCCATCGATGGGACCATGGCCTGATGGTCAGGGTCGACCACAAGCCGTCTCCGGCCTTGCTGTGAAGAGATAGCCGACGCCACGGACGGACTTGATCAGGCTAGGATTTGTCGGATCCGTCTCGATCTTGCGCCGCAATCTGACGATAAGCGCGTCGATGGTGCGGTCGAAACCGTCGCGGCCACGCTTGTGCGTCAAGTCCATCAGCATGTCGCGCGTCATGACGCGCCCCGCATGAGTGGCGAACACGTGCAGCATGTCGAACTCGCCCGTCGACATCGCCACTTCGTCTCCGGCCGGGTTGAATACCGCCCGCCGTTCCACATCGAGCCGCCACCCCGCGAAGCGCAGCACGTCTTCTTCCGGGGGTGCGGCTTCGTTGGGAGCGGTTCGTCTTCGCAGGACGGTCCTCACGCGGGCGAGCACCTCCCGGAGATGGAACGGCTTGCCTATGTAGTCGTCCGCGCCGACCTCCAGACCGACGACGCGGTCCATCACATCGTCGCGGCCGGACAGCATTATGATAGGAACGTCCGAGCTGGCACGGATCTCCCTGGCAAGCTGGAGCCCGTCGCAGTCTCCCGGCAAAACGAGATCGAGCAGGACGGCGTCGAATTTCGATCCCGCCATTCTGGCGCGCATCTGCGAGCTGCCGCCTGCCACATCGACGTCGAACCCCTCCTCGCCGAGATACTGCGTGAGCATTCTTTGGATCCGGACATCGTCGTCCACGACAAGTATGCGGGTCCGCCTGACAGTTCCGCTCGTCATCCCGGCATTCTCAAGTTGTTACGGATTGTTACACGATCGCATCAATTCTTACGCTCCTCGCATCTCTGTGTCATCAGAGTTCGGTCAAATCCACGCCACGCAACGGCAGATGGAGCCACGATATGCAAGCGGCATCAAACATTCACTCACTCGAACGACCATTGGCGCACGGAATGATCGACTTCGCGCCGCTCTTCATGCGCCAGACCGTTGAGACCGCCCAGTCGGGAACCACGATCTTCTTCGAAGGCGACGCCGCCCGCCACGTGTTTCGCATTCTACGCGGGAACGTGCGCATATGCAGGTTCCTTCCCGACGGCCGCCGCCTCATCATCGGCTTCCTTGGCGCGGGCGACTTGGTCGGATTGTCTTTTCACAACAGATACATGTTTGCAGGCGAGGCGATCGACGAAGTGTCCTTCTCCCGGATGAACAAGCGTACGCTGGAAGAGGAACTGCAATTGGTGCCTGAATTCCGGCTTCAGCTTCTGTCGCAACTACGCGACGAGATTTCCGCAGCGCAGGACCACATGCTCCTGCTGTCGCACAAGAACGCCGAGCAGCGCGTCTGCACCTTCCTGCTGCATCGGCTGGAACGGAACGAGGCGCGGGACGGCCGGACGATCAGTCTGCCGATGGTCCGCGCCGACATCGCCGACCATCTCGGCATGACGATCGAAACCGTGTCGAGGACGCTTACCAAGCTGGTCGTCAAGGGCGTACTATTGCCTGCGGAGAAGCATCAGTTCAAAGTTGCCAGCCGGTGGGCGTTGGCCCGCTCAGCCGACGAAGACCTGGACGACGCCTTCGAAGATATAGACTCGGGAGCACGCTATGCTGGAACACGCTACCAGTGAGACCGACCTGGACCGGATGGTACGCATGTTCGACGGGGCCAACCTCATCGTCCACGGCTTCGACGGCGTCATCCAGCGCTGGACCTCGGGCTGCGAGCAGCTCTATGGATGGTCCGCCGCGGAGGCCGTGGGAAATGTGGTCCACGATCTTTTAGACACGCAATTTTCGGCCGACGTGGAGGAGCTTCGAGCCAATGTGCGTGATAAGGGGTTTTGGAGTGGTCAGGTGGGGCACAGGCGAAAGGACGGGGTCACACTGGCGATCGTGTCGCGGTGGACCGTTCTCGACCTTGGCGATCCGGACACTCTCATCGTCCAGTCCAACAACGACGTGACCCTCATGCAGCAGGTCGAGGACGAGCTGCGGGAGCGGCAGGCTCACCTCCAGTCCATTCTTGATACGGTACCAGACGCAATGGTCGTCATAGACGACAGAGGTATCATCGCTTCTTTCAGCGCTGCGGCGGAGAAACTCTTCGGCTACTCCGCGCACGAATCCATCGGCCGAAACGTCTCCATGCTGATGCCGTCTCCGGACAGGGAGGCGCACGACGGATATCTGGATTCATACATTCGGACCGGCCGCCGCCGGATCATCGGCTACGGACGCGTGGTCGTCGGTCTGAGGAAGAACGGGACCACCTTTCCAATGGAGCTCTCGGTCGGCGAGGCGGTCGCCGGCGGCAAGCGGATCTTCACGGGCTTCGTCAGGGATCTGACGAGCCGTCACCGCATCGAGGCCGAGCTGCGGCAGTCGCAGAAGATGGAGGCGGTCGGGCAGTTGACCGGGGGGCTCGCCCACGACTTCAACAATCTGCTCGCGGTCATCAGCGGCAATCTCGAAATGCTCGAGGCCCGTCTCGCCGAACCGGGGCAGTTGTCCCTGCTGCGGGAGGCGCAGTCCGCGGCCGACGACGGCGCGAGACTAACCTCCCAGCTTCTGGCGTTTGGAAGGCGGCAGGCCCTCGCACCAAAGGAGCTGGACGTCGGCGCCCTGCTTGGAGAGTTTTCAGACCTCGTCCAACGAACGCTCGGCGACTCCGTCGAGCTCCGGACGATCATTCCTGGACGGCGGCTGAGCGCAATGGCAGACAAGGCGCAGCTCCAAAGCGCGCTTCTCAACCTTTCGATCAACGCTAGGGACGCGATGCCTGCCGGCGGCCGTCTGACGATCGAGATATCGGGCGTCGAGATCGACGCCGACTACGTCGGGATGTACCCGGCGATCCGTCCTGGCAGATACGTCCTCATTTCGGTCACCGATACCGGCACCGGAATGACACCCGAGGTGATGGAGCGGGCTTTCGAACCGTTCTTCACCACGAAACCGACGGGCTCGGGAACGGGGCTTGGACTCAGCATGGTCTATGGTTTCGCAAAGCAATCCGCAGGGCATCTGCAGCTCTACAGCGAACCTGGCGAGGGGACGACGGTGCGCCTCTTTCTTCCACGCGCCGACGCCGGAAAGGATTCCCATCCGGACGAGCAGCAGGCCAGGGACGCCCCGTCTCACGGCACCGAAACCATTCTCGTGGTCGAAGACGACGCGAGAGTTCGCCGAGTGACGGTCAGCCGCCTGCAGACGCTTGGCTACTCTGTGATCGAAGCTACGAACGGGATCGACGCGTTGAAGGAGCTGGGCGCGGGGCATGACGTAGCGCTCTTGTTCAGCGATGTGGCTATGCCTGGAATGAACGGTGACGAACTGGCCCGCAAGGTTCGCGAACGCTGGCCGAGGGTGAAAATTCTTCTCACCTCGGGCTTTTCGGAGCCCCATGCTGCGGAGAAGGAGATCTTAGCGGGCGCCGGCTGGCTAAAGAAGCCGTACACGGCGTCGGAGATGTCGACCCGCCTCAGGCTGCTGCTCGACGAGAAGTATGATGGCGATTCCGCTTGACGGCGGGATTCCAAGTCGGAGAAACGGGAGGACTCTCATTCGCGCTGTCGCCGTTGATATACGGGACATCGAGCTCGATAGCCGTCTTGGCGACAGATCCAGTCAACATCCCGGATCGGCCTTTCTAGGCAACAAGCTTTTCCTGACGCTCACGACGGAGGCTCAGCATCGGCAGGTGCAGAATTTCGTTTCGAAGACGAGAGTGACGCGCCAGTCGGGCAAAGCCGAAAAGACGGTCTGATCTTCGATCTCGGGATTGGTGGCGTATGCGAGGGCGCTCGCAACGGTGCCCTTGCCGCTGAGTGGGCGGAGCGGCTAGCGTCCAGCCGCTCGCAATAATTCGATCACCCGACCGTCAGACGGTCGTCGAGAGTGCCTATCCCCGGAGCGGACCATGCAGCGCGCTCCGCTGCCTGCCGTTCGGACCAAGTCTTCACATTGCCAGATAGTGTGACCTTTCTGCCTTGCACGTCGATTCTGATTGCACCAGCCTCCAGAGCGGCGTCGCGCTGGAACGCATCTTCTATGCGTTTCTTGACGTCCACGGCCGTAATGCGCGGCTTCAGCTCCACGAGGTTGGATACCCCTACGACGCCGGCGAGATCGCGCACCGCGTCATAGGCCGCGTTCTTTTGATATTGCCACTCGACCTGGCCCCGCAGGGTGATCCACCCCTTGAGGACCCGCACCTGCACCGAATCCTTTGGCACGGAGACGTTCCAGTCAAGCATTTTGACAGCCCGACGGGCGATGTCGTCGTCGTCTGTTTCCTTCGGTCCGAAAATCTGGACCTCGATGTCGGCAGCTATTCCCCGTACGCCCTTTACGCGACGAACCACCCGCTCTGCGGCCTCTTTCTCCGCGTAGGTACGCACGTGACCGGTCAGGGTTACGATCCCGCTGTGGACCGCGACGCCGATGCCAGCCGCGTCGATGCTGGGCTCGAATTCCATTTCGTCGAGGATGCTCTGTCTGAGATGAATGTCGTTCATGACAACCTCCTTCAGGTTTGCGACGAGACATCGTGCCAGTGCCGGAGAGTTTCGTCGTTGATCTTCATCAAGCACGAGAGCGACCTTGGGATTTCAGCGGACAGATCATCGTCTGCGGGGCTGCTACTGGGTCTGCACGTCGGCGGCCACGAAGTGGCGGTGGCCGTTCCTCACGACGGTGACGAGAGCGCGGGCACGCTCCTTCACGAGAATTGCGAGCAGTTGCCCGACGTCGGTCACCGGCTGCTGGTCGACAGCGACGATAACGTCGTCTGGCTGCAGGCCGGCCTGTGCCGCGACCGAACCCTCGGCGACGACGACGACGCGCGCGCCGAGACCGTCGGGGGAGTTCGCCATCTCGACGTCGGCGAGAGGGCCACGGGAGATATGGATGGTACGAGGAGCGGCCGGTTCGGCGACCGGTGCGTCGGAAACCACGGGAAACACCTCCATCCTTCGGCTGGCGCGATCGATCTGGAAGGACGGCTTGGACTGCAATGGTAGCGATCTCACCAGCCTGCGTACGTCGGACGCGCCGCGCACCGTCCTTCCGTCCACCATTCGGACGACGTCGCCCGGCTGAATTCCTGCGTTCAACGCCCGCGAACCGTGCCGGACTACGCTGACGAGCGCCCCCGACCTGGCATCGGCCCCAAGCGCCCTTGCAAAGAGCCGGCGTGAAGTCCTGCGTGACAAGTGCGATCTCGCCGCGTACCAGCTTGCCCGTCAGCATGAGCTGCCGTATCTCGACCCCACAACCTCGGCTGGCACCGCGAAGCCAATCCCGACAGGCACAACCGCGGCAACTGCGAGCATGATACGGGTGGTGAGTGGGTGAACTCATGCGAGCGGGAAGGAGATGCGCGGCCTCGCTCGTGGGGCTGCGCATCAGCAGACAAGATACTTCACCTGCGGAGCAAGCCATTGTTACGATCGGACAAGGCTTGTCGATTTCACTGGCAAAACATCACTTCAACCCCTAGGTCTTGATCAGGCGTGTGCTGCGTGCGCCGGGGATTCCCCTGATCGACGGAGACCGAGATCAACCTCGCTCGAGGGCGCGAAACCATGTCGAACACCGTCCACGGCCGGATCAGGTCAACTATGCGCCAGTTTTTGGACAGCGAGGCCTCCGGCGGTCTCATCCTCATGGCCGTGGCGGCGCTGGCGATCGTCGTCGCGAATTCTTCCGTCGCCGACTTCTATTTTCATGCATTGCATGTCTACCTCGGTCCGCTCAGCCTCCAGCACTGGATCAACGACGCCCTGATGAGCATCTTCTTCCTGCTCGTCGGTCTCGAGATCAAGCGGGAAATGCTCGACGGCCAACTGTCGAGCTGGGGCAGACGAATCCTCCCCGGTGCCGCCGCCGCAGGCGGGATGGCGCTGCCGGCGCTTATATACATCGGCTTTAATCTCGTGGATCCATCGAATTTGCGGGGATGGGCGATTCCAACGGCAACGGACATCGCCTTCGCTCTTGGCGTCCTGTCCCTGCTCGGCAACAGGGTCCCGGCGTCACTGAAGATCTTCCTGGCGGCACTTGCGATCATCGACGACCTCGGCGCCGTAATCGTGATTGCGGCCTTCTACACAGCCGATATCAACCTAATCGCGCTTGCCGCGGCTGCCGTTGTAATCGGCAACCTCGTCATCTTGAACCGATCCGGCGCAAAAAACATCTGGGTCTATCTCGGTCTGGGCGTCCTCCTATGGATTGCGGTGTTTATGTCTGGAATTCATGCAACGCTTGCGGGCGTCGTTCTAGCGCTCGCTGTTCCGCTGAAGCTCACTCCCGGCGCGCCCGAGGCCTCGGACGACGATTCTCCGCTCCATCGGCTGGAGCACGCCCTTCAGAAGCCTGTCGCATTCTTCATCGTGCCGTTGTTCGGTTTTGCCAATGCCGGCGTCTCCTTCGCAGGCACGTCCACCAGCGTCCTCATCGAACCGGTGACAATTGGCATCGCCGCCGGACTTCTTTTCGGAAAGCTGGCTGGAGTGCTCGGAACGGTGACCTTGCTGGTGAAGACGGGGCTTGCGCAGCTTCCGGCGCGAGCTTCGTGGGCTCAGATGACGGGCCTGTCGCTGCTTTGCGGCATCGGGTTCACGATGAGCCTGTTCATCGGAGTGCTGGCCTTTCCGGACTCATCGTCTCAGGATCACGTGAAGATCGGAATCCTTGCGGGTTCACTCGCCTCGGGTCTCGCGGGGGCAGCCCTCCTGATGGGCTCGACACGGAGACGGCCAGCCTCGAAACCTTGAGCGCCGCGCAGGATCCGTGGGCGGTGTCAGTTCCGGGAGGTGAGGAGCTCGCTCAGACGGTTACGGTCGGTCACTCCGATCTGAAACCATTTGAGCAGCTCTCGCGCGACGTCCCCCCTCTTCGCTGTCCGATTCGACGGCCTTCGTCCGACATTGTTCTTTCATCAGGCTTTGAACCATAACGGCGACGTCCGGCCGAGGGACGGCAACCTAAACCGAATGCGTTGAACGTGGGCTTCGGCACGCCCGCGGTCTTGCCCACGTTCGACACGTTGCAATTGGGGGTGATCTTGGGGCGCGATGGCGCTAGTAAAGGACAACCACGCCCCGTATCGCCGAGCCCCGACATGCCATCATCCTATCGATATTCCAAGCTCTTTCGCCGCTCCCGCGTCTTATGGGGCTCTTTCTCGCTTTGGCAGCCGAGGCTGGTGTTTTGGTGCGGGGCATTGGCAATCGGGGTGATCAGCGTCGGCTTTGCGAAGCTTGCGGATCTGGCGCAGAAGGGCTTCGGGTCTCTCACCTCGTCCGGTGAATGGGCCTTCCTGCTGCCACTTGCGCTGACCCCGCTCGGCTTCATGCTGTCGGCCTATCTGGCGGCGACGCTGTTTCCGAACTCGCAGGGCAGCGGCATTCCGCAGGCGATCGCCGCGCGACATCTGCGGGACGAAGAAGATCGGACGCGGCTGCTGTCACTGAAGATCGCTTTCGGCAAGATTGTGTTGACGGTGCTCGGGCTATTCTCTGGCGCCTCGATTGGCCGCGAGGGCCCGACCGTGCAGGTCGGCGCGTCGATCATGCTCGCTGTCGCCCGGTTCAGTGGCATGGCGCAGGCCCGCGGGCTGATCCTTGCCGGTTCGGCAGCGGGAATTGCGGCCGCTTTCAACACGCCGCTTGCCGGTATCGTCTTCGCGATCGAGGAAATGAGCCGGACCTACGAGTCTCGGGCGAACGGGCTGGTGCTCACGGCAGTCATCCTCTCCGGTCTCGCGGCACTCGGGCTTTCGGGCAGCTACAACTATTTCGGCATGGCATCGGCTGCCCCCACGGAGCTTCGCGACTGGGGGCTGGTTCTGATCTGCGGCATCGGCGGTGGTGCGCTCGGAGCGGCCTTCAGCGGCTTCGCGTTGCACTTCGGCCAGAAGATCCGCCGCTGGGCGCAACCACAGCCGCTGAAGCGCATGCTGGCGCTTGCGGGCATCTGCGGACTGGTGATCGCAGTCATCGGCGTGGCGTCGGGAGGCACGACTTTCGGCACCGGCTACGAGCAGGCACGAGCTGCGGTCGAAGGCAATGCCCTGCCTCTGCTCTTCTTCGTTGAAAAGCTCGCCGCCAGCTTCCTGTCCATGCTGTCAGGTATTCCGGGCGGCATCTTTGCGCCGTCGCTTGCCGTCGGCGCCGGTTTCGGCAGCACCGTCGGCTCCCTGCTCGGCACCAGCATCGCACTGGCGGCCATCCTCGGCATGGCCGGCTATTTCGCGGGCGTCGTGCAGGCGCCGATGACGGCCTTCGTCATCATTCTGGAAATGACCGGCGACCACCAGGCAGTCATCCCAATCATGGCGGTGTCGATGATCGGCTACGTGACGTCGCGGATCCTATCGCGCGAACCCCTCTACCACGGTCTTTCACGGGTCTTTATTGCGGCGGCGATCCGGGCGCGGCGTGTTGTCGAAAGGGAATCGGAGTAGCGTGCCGACATGGACGAGCGACGAACCCCGGCGTCGAAACGCTCGCGGGCTGTGCTCGATCCCTCCACCGGCCTCGCGGGGTCGATGACGGGAAGCCTGACCAGTCGATTGGCTTCGCGGACAGCAATTGGGAGGAGCACGGAATGAGACGAGCGGCCAGTTGTTCCTGCGGCCAGCTTTCGATAATCGCCGACGGAGAACCCGTCAAAATCTCCGTCTGCCATTGCCGGGCCTGCCAATGTCGCACCGGCAGCGCGTTCGGAGTGGCCGTCTTCTTCCAAGCGGATCAAATGGAGACTTCCGGAGCGTCGAACAGCTACGTCCGGTCGGGCGACAGCGGTAGATCGATCGATTTCAGGTTCTGCCCGGCGTGCGGGTCGACGGTTTTCTGGATGCCGGAGTTCAGGAAAGGGCTCGTCGCCGTCGCTTTGGGATGCTTCGCCGACCCATCCTCGCTGGCGCCAACGCAAAGCTTCCACGAGGAAAGTCGCCTGGAATGGGTGTCGTTCGATTTCGCTTAGGCAAAGGCGCATCGGCAGTGGGGCCTCTTTCTCCAAGCGATTTCCGAGGGCCGCCCTCTAGTTTGTGATTTCCTCGCGAGCAAGAAAACCATTAATATCCTGGCATGATATTTTCAGCGTCCGCGATAGGTTTGAAGCTGTTCGGGCTCGTTAGCCTTCCCTTCCACCGACGTCCTGAACCGACGTCGACGGAAGCCAGCGAAAACGTTGTGGTAAGTCTCCTGCTCGACGAATGGTGCAGGCATTYGGCAACGAACCGAAACGATCCGAACTCCTACGCCACCATCCGGAGGATCGTCGCGCTTCGTGCGACGGGTAAGACCGTGGACGAAATCCGGTCCGAAATTTTCACGGAAGCCGCGGCCGAAGAGGCAGACTAGGGAGGAACATTCACAGGTTCAATCTCGTGGATCATCAGGCCGCCTCGATCGATTCGGACACGTCATCATAGTCACGGGCCACAGCGCTCGAAGCTACATTCTACCAGCTCCTCCGCGTCGACAGTGCTAAGCTCTGCATTACGCCGCCAGCCGGTGAAGATGCCGGCCATTCCCTTCAAGGCTCACGTCCAAATGATCTGTGTCACGTGGCAACGCTTCGGATTCGCATCTTTGAAACACGACAGAATTTTCTAGTGAGGTCACGAAATTGGCACAGTTTTTTTAGCAACATCGGGAGAATATGGCTCGCGAGCTATCCGTCGACGCCGTTGCGACCCAACACTTACCGCATCGGCTCAACTTGCAGACCGTTCTCCTATTGTGTGCCGCTGTTCATGTCACATCATGACATTTGAGAAGGACCATTCGCATGCCTCGATCGGGACGCCGGACTTCTGGCCTGACTGACGACGTCTATGAAGGCCTGGCGGGATTCCGGCTAGCCATGAGGCGGTTTTTGTCGTTCAGCGAGGCGGCCCTTGCCGAGGCTGGTGTCACCTCGCAGCAATATCAGGCTCTCCTGGTCGTGCGCACGGCGCCGGGCTGGCAGATCAGGCTTCGCGACCTCGCCGAACAGATGCTCATGCAACACAACAGCGCCGTCCAGCTTGTGGATCGGATGTGCTCGGCAGGCCTGGCGGAGCGGATACCCGCAGAAGATGACAAGCGCAGCGTGCTGATCGGCCTGACGACGAAGGGCGAGCTGACCCTTGAATCCCTGGCGAAGGTTCATGTTGAAGCAATGCTTGCGCACGAGCCGCTGCTGGCTGAATCCCTGTCTCGGCTTCGTCAGGTGACGGAACTGGCCTGACGGTCACTCACCATTTCTTGATCACCACGCGCTTGACCTCCGAACGCACTATTGTATCATGGCGTGATATAAAAGAGGAGAACAGCTATGCAAAGCGGCGAAGGTGRCTGGTCCAGCTACCGACCGTCCAAGACCCTATGGGCCTGGTCCATCGTCGGGGCCTCGGCATTGACGATGGCTCTTGGCTTCACCTGGGGAGGATGGACGACGTCGGGAAGGGCCAGGGTGATGACCGACATCGCCGTCCGAAACGCGAAGGCGGACCTGGTCGCGGGCATCTGCGTCCATAACTTTGTGACGGCGAAGGACGCACAGGAGAACCTCAAGGCCCTGCAGGCGAAGTCGTCATGGCRGCGTGACGACTTCATCACCGATGGCGGCTGGACCAACATCGCGGGGATCGACGGTACTATCACGAACGCGGCGGACGCCTGCGCCGACCAACTCGTGAAGATGAAGGAACTGCCGCAATCGGGAGGAGATGCCGCAGTCACCGACAGCTAGAGTTCAGGCCGGAAGTGATGAGTTATCTGGCCCTCGCGAGGCCCGTCCGAAATGATTTCGGGCGGGCCATTGTTACGCTCTGAAATCGCCAGCGGCCTGCGAATCCAATGCCTGGAGAACCTCTCTGGCCATGAGGTGTGCGGCCATCAAGACCGCAGGCGACAACGGTCTGCCGTCGCGCGCGTCCCGGCATATTTTCAGAAGGCCCAGCAGCTCGATCGGGTTCTCGATGAATCCGTCCAGCGCGTCTTCAAGATCCTTGGGAAACTGCGATCCGACCTGGATCGCGAGCTCGCCGTCCTCCCTTAGCACTCCCCGACTGATCAGAATCATTTCAAGCCGCCCTATCCAATGACCGAGTTCGGCGCGTGTATCGATCATGTCGTCCCCCTCCCTAGCTTGTTCAAACGAAGAGCCGCATTCCTCCTGGCGGGACGCCTCGTTCGCCTTCGCGGATTGTTCTCAGATATTCGAGAACGTCCCGGATCAAGTACGGATGGGCGGGTTTCGATATCAGGCCGATAACCTTTGAAAGATCGGTTTCAATCAGTTCGGGGCTTCCCGTGACCATGACGACCGCGACGCCGAAATCGCTCGCGAGATACTGCCCGATCCGCGGACCGGTCGCTCCGTCTCTTAGGTTGACGTCCACCAAGGCAATCGTGCTGAAGGCAGCGAACTGCTGCACAGTCTCAAAGCTGTCGGCTATCCCGGAGATCTCATAGCCAAGTGTCATCAGAATATCCTCAAGATCAGACGCGATCAGCATGTCGTCTTCGACAATCAGTATTTTCTCCCCAGCCACCAATTTCCCTCCTTCGTTCATGCTGCATTCATGATTGACAATATGGGCGAACCGTCAAAGAATGTCACCACATGATATAAGGAGCGAGCCCATGACGAAGACAGCCTTCCTCTCCGCTGTATTTGCCTGCTATGTCGCGGTCATGTTCGCCATCGCTTCCATCCCCGGCGAGACATCTTCCGAGGTCTCGCAGGCTCAACAGCTACAGGCGGTGAATTGAACTCTGACGCAGGGCGGCGAAAATCAACGATGAACTGTAGCGTCGGAGCGTGACCGTGTCCCCTGATAGCAAGGTTTTTCTGGTCGCCGTCGTGCTATTCGTCGCGGCGATATGGGGCGGAGCGATCTACGCCTTCCTGCAGCTCTGACCCTCACATACATCATCACGTGACATTTTCTGCTGGAAACGGAACCGTTGCGCGCGCCGCTCATTACTCCTGCCAAGGAGATATTCGACATGCAACGCTCGCTGATCCAGCCAGACCACGCCTATGTGTCGCGCGATCCCGGACGACCGCGTTACGTGTCCCGGATCGAAAACGGCATCATCGCTTATCGCCAGTACCTGTTCGGCATCCCCTTCTCMAGGACGGCGACTTTGGACGATTTTGCCAAGTGGGCGCATGAGGACGTCGAACTGAGAGAGCGACGCGACGTATTCCAGCCGCCGCGGCAAACCGCTTGATAACCGGAGAGCGGTTCAATGTTGATGGCGACCCAGAGTAAAAAAGCCGTTCTCTACCGAGAAACTGAATTGAAGTGCGCCTGCGTTGCCGGTGGCGATGGCATTGTGGATGATCACGAAAACCTTAGCGCTGTGACAACGATGGAAGGGGCTGAAATGCACGCCGAACAAGACGAGTCCTTTTACAACGTCCGCAGCCTACGGCGCTGCTATGGCATTGGTCGGCACGAGGCGGAGCGGCTTCTTCAGCGGTTTGGCAACTCGAAGCAGGAACTGGATCTGCTCCTTTCGGCCCGTGGCAGGACTCCCAGGCATCGCCTGAAGGAACTTGCGACACCCGAGCAGAGAGCCCCGTTTGGTATAGGCTGAATTCGCCCCTCAGTTGCAGTGGGCAACGCGCTCTAGCGCCGCTGTCACCCCTGTCAGTGAATAGGTATAGGTCGTACGAGTGCCTCGCGCCGACGTCGCATGCAGCATCATTTGGCTGCCGGACCGAAGTGCATCGACGAGTTCCGGTTCGAGAGCGGCCTCCGAAACCCAGGCGGCTTTGTCCTTGACGAACATTTTGAACGTCTTGTCCCCGATTGAAACCTGCACTGTCGTGCCAGTTTTCAATGAGTATCCGAGGATCGCTTCGGGTTCATTGCCGCCCCCCTTCTCCGCCGGCGCGATCAGGAAGTAGTTTTCTCCATGGTCCACATTAGCGGGAACAGATTCCTTCGGCACCGATAGTGCATAGCAGACCCGAGATCCGTTTCTCATAAAGGAATACACGCCCCAGTCGTCGCTTTGAGACACCATCCTAGCCGCAGCATGGGCGGTCAATGGCATGGATGCGGCGACAGCAAGGCTGGCAAGCTTCTTCATTTTTTTCCTCTTCGTGAAGTGTCGAAATTAACGCTCGCGGTCGGACCTAGCGCGGGTTGGTTGCGCGTTTCCCCCGCAGGAACCGGACCTCTTCGAAGGTGATGCACCCGTTCACGACGTGACACTCCCAGACTCGGTTTCCAAGCTGGCAGGTGACCATGAGGCCTTCGCTCTCACCGACGGCGGCGGTTGAGGAAACCGTGACGAGATTCTGGGTGCGATATCGTTGGAACTCTCTCGTCGTGAGGCCCAGACGGTCGGCGAGCACTTCGTCTGAAGGTAAGGATTTGGGGTTCGGGACGTCGGACATGTTGAAGGTCGAGCTCCGGCCGTATCAATATCATGACGTGATATAATTCGTTCCGGACTGCTGGTTCAACCCCTTGGCGCACGGAAAGGGTTATCTGCCCGATTTTTATGGAGAGCCCAGCTTCTCC